>NZ_LWBK01000018.1:0-53688 GCF_001614195.1 Bacillus sp. VT 712
GGACCGGGATGGACACACCGCTGGTGTACCAGTTGTCTTGCCAAAGGCATCGCTGGGTAGCTATGTGTGGACGGGATAAGTGCTGAAAGCATCTAAGCATGAAGCCCCCCTCAAGATGAGATTTCCCATAGCGCAAGCTAGTAAGATCCCTGAAAGATGATCAGGTTGATAGGTCAGAGGTGGAAGCACGGCGACGTGTGTAGCTGACTGATACTAATCGATCGAGGACTTAACCAAAATGATAGTACATGAAGTACTCAGCGAAAAATGTTATCTAGTTTTGAGAGAACAAGATAAAAAAGTCTTGCTTTTTTTCAAAGAAGTTGTATAATATAATATGTCTGGTGGCGATAGCAGAGAGGTCACACCCGTTCCCATGCCGAACACGGAAGTTAAGTTCTCTAGCGCCGATGGTAGTTGGGACTTTGTCCCTGTGAGAGTAGGACGTTGCCAGGCGGATTTAAAAGACTAGCTAAATTAGCTAGTCTTTTTATTTTGTTTTAACAAGGTATAAGCTATCTGCGTATAATGTATTGTAGACTTAAAATTCTCATAGGTATAGGAAATAAACAAATGGTTCACAATGACATAGTGGAGGTGTAGAATAATGAACGGAAAAAATCATGATACAGTTTGCTTAGTTTGCAATCAAAGAACAGTTAAAGGTATTACAATTTTTTCTTCATTGATATGTCAACACTGTGAAAAAGATATTACAGAAATAAATTTATCCAATCAGCAATATGATGATATTTTAAATCAATTAAAGAAAATAGAAATTTATAAATAAACCTGAAGTCCTTTTAAGGGCTTTTTTGCATGATGAAAAAGCTATTGCGAATTTGTTATAATAGACACAGTCTTGATTTATAAATGTGTAAGAGATAAAAGGAGATTATAAGTTTGGAACATCTACGAAGCAAACTGCCTTTATATGATTGCGTTTTAAATCATATCAATAAAAGGCCTCTATCTTATCATGTACCGGGACATAAGAATGGTTATGTCTTTCCTAAAGGTGTTGAAAAAGATTTTCTACAGTTCTTAAAATATGATTTAACAGAAATAACAGGCTTAGATGATTTGCATGAAGCAGAAGAAGCTATTCAAGACTCTCAGATATTAGCTGCCAACTTATACGGGGTAGATCAAACATATTTTTTAGTGAATGGCTCTACTGTGGGCAACTTAGCTGCAATATTATCTCTTTGTGAAGAAGGAGATAGTATTATTGTGCAAAGGGATTCGCATAAGTCAATCTTTAATGCAATTAATTTAGCAAAAGCCAATGCTATCTTTGTTTCTCCTGAAGTTGATTTGATTTCAAAATTAACGGTAGGTATAAATGTTGAAGATATCAAACAAGCCCTTAAAGTCGCTCCTAGTTCGGTAAAAGCAATTGTCTTAACAAATCCTACTTATTACGGTGTTTCAACTGACTTAGCTCCGATTGTTTCATTGGCACACAAACATTCTATTCCGGTTGTTGTGGATGAAGCTCACGGCGCTCATTTTATTTTAGGAGCTCCTTTTCCAAAGTCAGCTACAGAGTTTGGTGCAGATATTGTTATCCAATCCGCTCATAAGACACTGCCAGCAATGACAATGGGCTCATATTTACATGTGAAAGGAAACTTTATTAATAAAAATAGATTATCTTATCTTTTGGGTGCTTTACAATCTAGTAGTCCATCTTATCCTATTATGGTTTCTTTAGATATTGCACGTTATTATGTAGAGTGTTTAAAAAATGAAGGTACAGCAAAAATTAAAGCTAATTTAAAAGGATTTTATAACGAGTTAAATCAGATTGATACCCTTTCTATTGTAGAGTTAAATCAGGAGGGGAATCTTAAGGTTGATTTATTAAAACTCATCTTATCATCTACGCGACTCACTGGTTATGAGCTTCAGGCAGCTTTAGAAGCGGAAGGAATATATACAGAGCTAGCAGATCCTTTGTATGTTTTATTAGTGCTACCTTTATCATCATCATTTGATTTTAGTGATACGTTATTGCGAATCAAAAAAGCAGTTGGATTAAGTGCACAAGGTGGGTTTGTAAAAGATATGATTCATACTCTTTACTACCCTGAAAAAATTACACATAAAATATATACTCATAAAAATGAAACCGAGATAGTTTCACTAGATACCGCTGTAGGAAAGATATGTGCGGAAACCATTATACCTTACCCCCCAGGCATTCCACTGCTGTTAGAAGGTGAAGAGATTTCATTACATCATTTAAAGTATTTAAAGCAAACCTTATCTTTTAAAGGTAAAATACAAGGAAGTACAAATATAAGACATGGGTTCATTCGTGTGTTTAAGTAAAAGGGGAATTGCAATGCAAAAGGGAATTTTTATTACATTTGAAGGGCCTGAGGGTGCTGGAAAGACGACAGTTATTCAAATGGTTGAAAATATGTTAAAAGAAAAAGGAATAGATGTTGTTCTGACAAGGGAACCAGGTGGTATTTCAATCGCAGAGCAAATTCGTGAAGTTATTTTAAGTCCTAAAAACAAAGAAATGGACGGTAGAACAGAAGCTCTTTTATATGCGGCAGCTAGAAGGCAACACTTAGTTGAAAAAGTTATTCCCATGCTAGAACAGGGTAAAGTTGTTATATGTGATCGATTCATTGATAGTTCTCTTGCATATCAAGGGTACGCGAGAGGTTTAGGCATTGAAGAAGTATTGGGGATTAATCAATTTGCTATTGATCACCTTATGCCAGATTTAACCTTTTATTTAGATATTAGACCTGAAATAGGATTACAGCGAATAGAAAAAGGTCGTAGTCATGAAATTAATCGTTTAGATTTAGAGAAAATCGACTTTCATTATAAAGTAAGAGAAGGGTATAAACTTTTATTAAATCAATTTCCAAATCGTATCAAAGAAGTTAATGCTGAGCAAAGCGTTGATGATGTATACAACGATATATGTGATGTGTTAAGAGGATTTTTGTAAGCAAATAATTCTTGATATAATAAAGTAAATAAGTTCATAATGAGGTGCATATTCATGAAATTAGTAATTGCAGTTATACAAGATTCAGATAGTACAAAGTTGTTAAACGCATTAGTTGAAAAAGGTTTCCGCTCAACAAAATTATCTAGTTCTGGCGGTTTTTTAAAATCTGGAAATACAACCATTATGATTGGAACAGAAGACGAAAAAGTTCAAACGGTGTTAGATATTATCAAAGGTGAATGTCAAAATCGTAATCAATTTATTTCTCCAGTTTCTCCAATGGGTGGTAATGCAGATTCATATATTCCTTATCCAGTGGAAGTAGAAGTTGGAGGAGCAACGGTATTTGTGTTGCCAATTGACCAATTTCATCAATTTTAAAAAATTGCCTTACAATTGAAGTAGAAAGTGTGATGAAATGAATAAAAAGTGGGGAGAGCTAGAAGGTATCCAACCAACTGCTCTTAGAATGTTAAAAAACAGTATTGTGAAAGATAGAGTAGCTCATGCTTACCTGCTTGAAGGAAGTAAAGGAACTGGAAAAAAGGAGATTAGCTTTTTATTTGCAAAACGATTATTTTGCTTAAATCCTCATGAACATGAACCATGCTATGAATGTATTAACTGTAAAAGAATTGATTCTGGTAATCATCCGGATGTACATTTTATTGAGCCAGATGGCTTATCAATTAAAAAAGAACAAGTACAATATTTACAAGCTGAATTCACAAAAACTGGTGTTGAATCCAATAAGAAGTTATATATTATTAATCATGTTGATAAGATGACAGTAAGTGCCTCTAATAGTTTATTAAAGTTTTTAGAAGAGCCAACGGATGGTACATATGCAATCTTGTTAACAGAGACTATTCAGAAGCTGTTGGATACAATTATATCTAGATGTCAGGTTATTTCTCTTCGTTCTTTAACAGAAAAACAATTAGCCGAACAACTAATGAACCATAACCTTTCCAGAGCAGATGCAACGCTGATGCCATACTTAACAAATAGTATTACAGAAGCAATTGAATTAAGTGAAGATGAATGGTTTGGACTTGCAAGAAAGTTAGTGATACAATTATATGAAGTGTTAACAACTAGACCTCAACAAGCGCTTCTCTTTATTCACGAAAAATGGGTACCTCATTTTAAAGAAAAAGAACAAGCTCATATTGGGTTAAATTTACTAATGCTTCTGTATCGCGATGTTTTAACGTTGCAAGTAGAAGAAGAGCCAATGATTATTTATTTTTATAAAGAAGATCATTTAAAATCTCATGCACTTCAAGCTACTCAACAAAAAATTATTGCAAAGATTGAAGTTATTTTAAGAGCTAAAAATAAATTAAATTCAAATATGAATATACAGTTATTGATGGAACAGCTGGTGTTGGATTTGCAGGAGGGATAAAAGCTTGTATGATGTAGTAGGTGTTCGCTTTAAAAAAGCGGGTAAAATATATTATTTTGATCCTGGTGATTTAACAATACCAGATGGGGAGTTTGTTATTGTTGAAACAATCCGTGGTGTTGAATTTGGTAGGGTTGTTATTAATAAAAAGCAAGTCAGTGAACATGATGTTGTTCTCCCACTAAAAAAAGTCATTCGTATTGCAGAGCCTAAAGACAAGCTCATTGTTGAGGAAAACAAACAAGCTGCTAGCGAAGCATATGGTGTATGTGTTCAAAAGATTCAGGCACATAACCTAGATATGAAGCTAGTAGATGTAGAATATACATTTGACCGTAATAAGGTAATCTTTTATTTCACAGCAGATGGACGTATCGACTTCAGAGAATTAGTAAAGGATTTAGCAGCCATCTTCCGTACACGTATTGAATTACGTCAAATTGGTGTTAGAGATGAAGCGAAACTTCTTGGTGGTATTGGTCCTTGTGGAAGAATGCTTTGTTGCTCAACTTTCTTAGGAGATTTTGAGCCAGTGTCAATTAAAATGGCAAAAGACCAAAACTTATCGTTGAATCCTACAAAAATTTCAGGGTTATGTGGTCGTCTCATGTGCTGTCTTAAATACGAAAATGATGAATACGAAACAGCGAAAGAGCAGCTTCCTGATATTGGATCTACCATTAAAACACCTGAAGGTTCAGGTCGTGTAATAGGTCTAAATATTTTAGAGCGTATTATACAGGTAGAATTATCAAATCGTGAGCAAATCTTAGAGTATACATTAGATGAAATTATTAATGAAGGTGCTGTTTCGTTTCAAGCCACAGATTAACGAGGTGGGTAAAGGTGGATAAAAAAGAGATTTTTGATTCGGTTACAAATATGGAGGAACAAATTGGTCACTTATACAAACAATTAGGAGACTTAAAAGAGTATTTAGCTGAACTAATTGAAGAAAATCATCACTTACAGATTGAAAATGACCATTTGCGCCGCCGCCTTGACCAAACCAATTTGGAAACAAAGCCCAAAAGTCATAATCAAAAGGTAAGTAGTCAAACAAAAGTACAAAAGCAGATAGATATCGGAGAAGGATACGATAATCTAGCTAGACTGTATCAAGAAGGCTTCCATATTTGTAACATTCATTATGGTAGCGTCCGTCAAGATGGAGATTGTTTGTTTTGCTTATCATTTTTAAATAAAAAATAACAAAGCCTCTCCACAAGGAGAGGCTGCTTTTGTATAAGGAGAAATGGAACATGGTTCAATTATATGAAGATGAACGACTTGATTATCTATTAGCGGACGAAAGTATGCGCATTATTCAAAGTCATTCTGTCTTTTCATTTTCATTAGATGCTGTTTTGCTATCAAACTTTGCGTATGTACCTATAAAAAAAGGGAATATCATTGATTTATGTACAGGGAACGGAGTTATACCTTTATTTTTATCAAAGCGAACAAATGCTAAGATTACGGGTGTAGAAATTCAAGAGCGTTTAGCTAGCATGGCCACTAGAAGTGTTGATTACAATAACTTAAATGATCAAATTAACATTGTTCTAGGCGATTTGAAGGACATGCCACAGAAATTAGGACATGGAAAGTATGATGTAGTAACATGTAACCCTCCTTATTTTCCTACTCCTAAAGTTGATGAGCAAAATAAAAATGAGCATTATGCAATTGCTAGGCATGAAATTCATTGTAATCTAGAAGATGTGATTCGTGTAAGTAGTCAACTAGTAAAGCAAGGGGGAAAGGTCTCAATTGTACATCGACCAGGTCGACTTGTTGATATCATTACGTTAATGAGGGCATACCGTTTAGAGCCAAAACGCTTACAGTTTATCTATCCGAAGAAAAATAAAGAAGCTAACACCATTTTAATTGAAGGAATTAAAGATGGTAATGCAGACTTAAAAATCCTTCCACCACTCGTTGTTTATAAGGAAGACAATGAATATACAAACGAGCTAAAGGAAATTTTGTATGGAACAAACTAAGCATTATTTTTACGTATTAGAATGTAAAGACCAAAGCTATTATGCAGGATACACAAATAATTTGAATAAGCGTTTAGCCGTTCATAATAGTGGCAAAGGTGCTAAATATACTAAAAGTCGTTTACCAGTTGTACTTTTATGGCATGAAGAGTACGAAACTAAAATTGAAGCCATGAAAAAAGAATACTGGTTTAAACAGTTAAGCCGTAGACAGAAAGAACAATATATCCTAAAGGAGCAGAAGAAAAGTAATGAACTCACAAAAAAGTTATGAAGGAATTGAAGACAAAGGAGTATTATATCTAATTCCAACACCTATTGGTAACCTAGAAGATATGACATTTCGCGCAATTCGATTATTAAAAGAAGTAGATTATATTGCTGCAGAAGATACAAGGCATACAAAGAAGCTGTGTAACCATTTTGAGATTGGGACACCAATCGTTAGCTATCATGATCATAATAAAGAAACGAAAACCGAGAGGCTTATTCAAGATTTAGAAAAAGGTCTTAAAATTGGTCTTGTGAGTGATGCTGGTATGCCATGTATCTCTGATCCAGGATATGAATTAGTAAGAGAAGCGACCAACAAAGGTTATACTGTTATTCCTTTACCAGGTGCGAATGCTGCGTTGACAGCTTTGATTGCTTCTGGACTACCTACTTATGAATTCTATTTTTACGGTTTTTTAAATCGAAATAAAAAAAGTAAAAAGGAGGAACTTCAACTTTTATCTATAAAAAAAGAAACGATGGTTTTCTATGAAGCACCTCATCGTTTAAAAGAGACGTTAAAATTGATGTTTGAAGCCTTTGGAAACCGAGAGATTGTACTATGTAGAGAGTTAACAAAGCGTTATGAAGAGTTTTTAAGAGGAACTATTGAAGAAGCAATAATTTGGGCTAACGAAACAGAACTTAGAGGAGAATTTTGTTTCATTGTTTCAGGAACAACTGAAGACATTATAGAAGATAAAGAAGCTTGGTGGACAGAGTTAACAATTATTGAACATGTGAACTATTATATAAATGATCAGCAATTTAGTAATAAGGATGCTATCAAACAAGTAGCAAAAGATCGTAATCAATCAAAAAGAGAGATATATAGTGAATATCATGTGAACTAAAAAAGCTGTCGTTAGACAGCTTTTTTAGTTTGAAGATTGTAGGTTATTTTCAAGTTCTTTCATAATTTGTTCTGCACCTTCACGGCTTAAAATTAGCTTACCACCAGCTAATTGAATATTTTCATCTGAAACTTCACCAGTTACTTGGCAAGTCATGTTTGGTTTATATTTCTTTAAAATGATACGCTCTTCATCAACATAAATTTCTAACGCATCTTTTTCAGCAATCCCTAATGTACGACGTAATTCAATTGGAATTACTACACGTCCTAACTCATCAACTTTACGAACAATACCTGTAGATTTCATCTTATTTTCCCCTCTCACCTTTTAGTTTTCTATGTTATTACTTTCGTCATTATTCGACAAATTCAATGTACTTTTATAATACCAACGTTTCCAAAACTAGTCAATCATTTTGTATGTAAAAAAATGTAGATGGAAATAAAAAAATATAAAAACACTTATATAAAAGGGTTTGTGAAGAATACCAATAATATCTTTAGGTAGTATATTGAAAAAAATAACATAATAAATTTGATATAAAGATGATTGAATTCAAGCTTTTTTAATCAAAAATTCATTTTTCGACAAAATAAGACAAAAACTACTTTCTTTAGAGTTCATCCAAAAAGTAATAAGGTATTTTATCTATAAAAGAGGCAAAAATGGTAGAAGTAAACAGCATTTATTTAAATTTCTAATGTCTTTAGCTAGATGGTTTTCAAAACGTCCTAGAAAATAGTATTATAGAAGATAGAATAAATAGTTGATTTTATTTTTGTTCGAAATACAAAATACTGTATTTGGGAAGTGTTTAAACGGATTTTGGAGGTTATACAGATGGGAAATAATACGTTTTACATTACCACGCCAATTTATTATCCAAGTGGTAAATTACATATAGGACATGCGTATACAACAGTTGCAGGGGATGCAATGGCTCGTTATAAGCGATTAAGAGGATTCGATGTTCGTTATTTAACGGGTACGGATGAGCATGGGCAAAAAATTCAGCGCAAAGCAGAAGAAGAAAATGTGACTCCTCAGCAGTATGTAGATAATATTGTAGCAGGGATTAAAGACTTATGGGAGAAAATGGACATCTCCTATGATGACTTTATTCGCACCACAGAATCTAGACATAAAGAGGTTGTTGATAAAATCTTCAATCGTTTACTGGAGCAAGGTGATATTTATCTAGATGAATACGAAGGCTGGTATTCAGTTCCTGACGAAACTTACTATACGGAACTTCAATTAGTAGATCCAATTATTGAAGATGGAAAAGTAGTGGGAGGAAAAAGTCCAGACAGTGGGCATCCAGTGGAATTAGTAAGAGAAGAATCTTATTTCTTTAAAATGGGTAAATATGCAGATCGTTTATTAGCTTTTTATGAAGAAAATCCAACCTTTATTCAACCGGAATCTCGTAAAAATGAGATGATTAATAATTTCATTAAGCCAGGATTAGAAGACTTGGCTGTTTCACGCACAACCTTTGATTGGGGTATTAAAGTTCCAGGGAATCCCAAGCACGTTATTTATGTATGGGTTGATGCATTATCAAACTATATTACAGCATTAGGATACGGCACTGAAAATGACGAATTATACAAAAAGTACTGGCCTGCTAACGTTCATCTTGTAGGAAAGGAAATTGTTCGTTTCCATACAATTTATTGGCCAATTATTTTAATGGCATTAGATTTACCTCTTCCAAAGAAAGTCTTTGCACACGGATGGTTATTAATGAAAGATGGTAAAATGTCTAAGTCAAAAGGGAACGTCGTTGATCCAGTAACATTAATTGATCGCTACGGCTTAGATGCTTTACGCTATTATTTATTAAGAGAAGTCCCTTTCGGTTCGGACGGAGTGTTCACACCTGAAGCATTTGTAGAGCGTATTAATTTTGATTTAGCAAACGATCTTGGTAATTTAGTTAACCGTACAGTAGCAATGATTAATAAGTACTTTGATGGTGTCATTCCTATGTATGAGGGGAATGTAACAGAGTTTGATGCTCAGCTTGTGCAAGCTCAAAAAGATATGGTGAAAAAATACGAAGAATCCATGGAAAATATGGAGTTCTCAGTGGCATTATCAGCGGTTTGGCAGTATGTAAGTCGTACAAATAAATACATTGATGAAACAAAGCCTTGGACCCTGGCTAAGGATGAAGAGAAGCGTAATGAATTAGCTTCAGTAATGGTACACTTAGCAGAAGCTATCCGTCATACAGCTGTTCTCCTACAACCATTCTTAACGAGAACACCAGAAAAAATCTTTTCACAGATTGGTGTGAAAGAAGATGTGTTAAAGAGTTGGGAAAGTATTGAAACGTTTAACATGCTTCGTGAAGGTACGAAAGTAGAAAAAGGTGAACCAATGTTCCCACGTCTAGATCGTGATGAAGAAATTACATTTATTAAAGAAAAAATGTTAAGTTCATTGCCAGCACAGGAAGAGAAAAAAGAAGAGGTTCAGCCAGAACAAAGTGAAGAAATTAGTTTAGATGACTTCTTAAAGGTTGATTTACGCGTAGCAGAAATTATTCATGCTGAGCCTGTAAAGAAAGCAGATAAGCTATTGAAAATCCAGCTAGACTTAGGCTATGAAAAACGTCAAGTTGTATCAGGCATTGCTAAATTTTATAAGCCAGAGGAACTCATTGGCCGTAAAGTCATCTGTATTGTGAATTTAAAGCCAGTAAAATTACGTGGAGAACTTTCACAAGGAATGATTTTAGCGGGTGAGGATGCTAATGGCTTATCACTTGCAGAGGTTGACCAATCTTTAAGCAACGGAACTAAAGTAAAATAATAAGATAAGGGGGCGTTTCACGTGGAACACGGGAAAGCCCTCTTTTATTTCGTAAATGAAAGGAGCACTAATATGTTATTTGATACACATGTACATTTAAATGCAGACCAATTTAATGATGATTTAGAGGATGTTATTGAAAGAGCAAAAGAGCGCAATGTAGAAAAGATGGTCGTGGTTGGGTTTGATGAACCAACCATTAATCGAGCGATGGAACTTATTGAAAAGTATGATTTTATGTATGCTAGCGTTGGTTGGCATCCCGTAGATGCTATTGATATGAAAGATGAACATTTAACTTGGATTGAAGAACTAGCAGCACATCCTAAAGTGGTGGCTATTGGAGAGATGGGATT
Source organism: Bacillus sp. VT 712 (assembly GCF_001614195.1). Classification (NCBI taxonomy): domain Bacteria; kingdom Bacillati; phylum Bacillota; class Bacilli; order Caryophanales; family Bacillaceae; genus Bacillus; species Bacillus sp. VT 712. Next base: position 10,710 of record NZ_LWBK01000018.1, read on the forward strand.
AGATTATCATTGGGACAAGTCACCTAAAGATATACAAAAAGAAGTATTTCGTAGACAAATTCGTTTAGCGAGAAAAGTAAATCTTCCAATCATTATTCATAATCGTGATGCAACAGAAGACGTCATAACCATTTTAAAGGAAGAGTCAGTGGAAGAAGTTGGTGGTATCATGCACTGCTTTACTGGGAGCATTGAAGTTGCTAAACAGTGTATGGGTATGAATATGTACATCTCATTTGGTGGACCTGTCACGTTTAAGAATGCGAAGAAGCCAAAAGAGGTAGCAGCTGAAATTCCACTTGATAAATTATTAATAGAAACAGATTGTCCATATTTGACACCTCACCCTTATCGAGGAAAGAGAAATGAACCAGCATATGTCTCATACGTAGCAGAACAGATTGCGGAATTAAAAGGTATTAGCTACGATGAATTAGCAAAGCATACTACTGAAAATGCGCTAAAATTATTCCGAATTAATGACTAAATGTTTAACATATCTATTGGTTTAAAACAATGTTAAAATAAAAAGTATTAAATGGAATAACACTTGCAGAGGGTCTTGCAATCCTCTGCCTTTTTTCAGTTGATTTCATACTGATAGGTTAGAAGCAAAATGAAGAGAGAAAGACTTCATTTTTGAGGAGGTTCATAATGAAGATTAAAGAAATAATTGTGGTTGAAGGTAGGGATGACACTGTTACAATTCGTCGAGCAGTACAAGCTGATACAATTGAGACGAACGGTTCAGCCGTAAACGATGAAACCATTGAAAAGATAAAGCTAGCACAACAAACGAGAGGCGTTATTATCTTTACAGATCCTGATTATCCGGGTCAGCGTATTCGTAATATTGTTTCAGAAAAAGTTCCGGGATGTAAGCATGCATTTTTGTCAAAAGAACAAGCAAAAGGTAAAAATGGAAAAGGTATAGGCGTTGAGCATGCGTCTATTGAAGATATTAGACAAGCTTTACAAGACGTGAAACAAGAATGGCAAGGAATCGATGAACAAATTACACAAGAGGATTTAATTGTTGCTCGCTTAATAGGTGATAGTGAAGCAAAAAGTAGGCGTGAGAGAATAGGTAAATCTTTGAAAATTGGTTATGCAAACGGAAAACAGCTACACAAAAGACTAAAAATGTTTCAAATTTCAAAAGATGAGTTTATCAAAGCCGTTCAGAAAATTAATCAGGAGGAACAAAAATCGTGACAAAAGATATTGCAACCCCAACTCGTACGAAAGAAATTTTAAAGAAATACGGATTTACGTTTAAAAAGAGCTTAGGACAAAACTTTTTAATTGATACTAATATTTTAAATCGTATTGTTGACCATGCTGAGTTGACAGATGAGACAGGAGCTATTGAGATTGGTCCTGGGATTGGGGCTCTAACTGAGCAATTGGCAAAGCGCGCAAAAAAAGTATTGGCTTTTGAAATCGACCAACGCCTGTTACCCATTTTAGCTGACACGCTTTCACCTTATCCGCACGCTAAAGTCATTCACCAAGACGTACTTAAAGCCAACTTGAAAGAGACCTTAGCACAAGAGTTTGAAGGTATTGAAGACTTAATGGTAGTAGCAAACTTACCTTATTATGTTACAACTCCAATTCTAATGAAGTTGCTAGAGGAGCAGATTCCTGTTCGAGGAATTGTTGTTATGCTACAAAAAGAAGTAGCTGACCGTATCGCAGCAAAGCCAGGGACAAAAGATTATGGTTCTCTTTCTATTGCTATTCAATACTATACGGAAGCTGAAACAGTTATGGTCGTCCCCAAAACGGTATTTAACCCTCAACCAAATGTTGATTCAGCTGTTATTCGCTTAATTCGACGTAATGAACCAGCCGTAAAGGTTGAAAATGAAGCATTCTTCTTCAAAGTTGTCAGAGCAAGTTTTGGTCAAAGACGTAAAACCATCTTAAATAATCTAGTGAATAATTTACCTAATGGAAAAGCAAATAAAGCTGCGATTGAACAAGCTCTTTCAGAAGCTTCAGTTGATCCAAAAAGAAGAGGAGAAACATTATCAATTGAAGAGTTTGGTAAGTTAAGCGATGAGCTAGGAAAATCGTTCGCATAGAATAATCACCTTTTTGCTTCGTGTTCATAGGCTATGAAGAGAGTTGAATATTTAGCTTTTAAGTAGTAAAGACGGAGTGAAGTTTATGAATATCGAAATTGGTGATATTGTAACACGTCCTTCTTATGATCGCGATTTGTTATTTCGCGTAATCGCGGTTAATGAAGGAGAGGAACAATATGCAACATTAATTGGAGAAGATATCCGCCTTATTGCTGATGCTCCTTTATCCGATTTAGAAGTTGTAGATGTTCAAGAGCAACAGCGACGAAAAGAACAAGAAGAGCAACTGTTAGAGAGGTCTCTAAAGCTGTTACGTCAAGATTACGACCTCATTCGAGAAAAAGCCGAATATGGTATGACAAATGGGTATAATCATTCACACCGCCTTTTTCAGATGCCAGGCAAGGTGCTACATGTAGATGGAGACCCTAACTATTTACAGAAATGTTTAGCAGTGTATGAAAAGATAGGCGTTCCTGTATATGGTGTACATTGTACAGAATCGGAAATGCCAAATAAAATAAGCGCCTTATTAGAAGAAGTGAGGCCTGATATTTTAGTATTAACTGGACATGATGCCTATTCAAAGTCAAAAGGTAATAAAAATGATTTATTAGCCTATCGCCACTCTAAATATTATGTAAAAACGGTATACGAGGCAAGACGTAAAATTGCAAATCTAGATCAGCTTGTGATTTTTGCCGGCGCTTGTCAATCTCACTTCGAACAGCTAATACAAGCAGGTGCAAATTTTGCAAGTTCACCATCCAGAGTGAACATTCATGCTCTAGATCCTGTATATGTTGTAGCAAAGTTAAGTTTTACGCCTTTTAATGATCGTATTAACGTGTGGGATGTATTGCGTAATACATTAACAGGTGCAAAGGGGTTAGGTGGAATAGAAACCAGAGGACTTTTACGAACAGGTATGCCTTATGAAGCGGAATAATGAGTATAAGTCTGTTATGCAAAAGAGGATTTTAACCTTTTGTATAGCAGTTTTTTTATCTATATCTATATCATAGGTGAATTTATGTGCTATACATTTCTTTTATAAGAATTATTTTAAATAAATGTAAAACTTATACATATTGTAAGTTTGTTTGCACAAAATATAAAGGAAATGTAGATTTATGTAGAAAATTATTTGTTGACATCATTAGACATACATTGTTATAATTTTATGTTTTTGACTTTTTTATCTTTTTGTGTTACACTACGTATAGTGAGGTGGACCAATATGGCGAAAACTTTATCTGATATTAAGCAAGCGCTGGATTTGCACCTAGGTCAACGATTGACTTTAAAAGCAAACGGTGGACGAAGAAAAACGGTAGAGCGTTCAGGAGTCTTAACTGAAACGTATCCTTCTGTTTTTATTGTGGAGCTAGATCAAGAAGAAAACTCTTTAGAGCGAGTTTCTTATAGCTATGCCGACGTGTTAACTGAAACGGTTGAGCTAAAGTTTTTTTAAACCAAAAGTAATATAGTACGTAGCGGTGAGCAGTGGACGTTTTTGGTTTACTGCTTTTTTTATTGGGCTTTTTTTCAAAACATACTCTCTCTTTGGTGATTTATACTATAAGTACGGTTTGAGGTGTTTTAAAGGAGGCTTTACTAAATGAGCAGACGTCGAGGCGTTATGTCAATGAAATGTAAAGAGGAATTGGCTAAAGAACTTGATTTTTATGATGTTGTAAAAAGCCATGGATGGGGTGCTATTCATTCCAAGGATGCAGGTAACATGGTAAAGCGTGCCGTAGAGATAGCGAAAGAACAGCTGGCTAAGTCTTAGGTAGTAAACATGTTCTACTTGCTTTTTTAGAATAAAGGAATGAGGATCCGAAGTGGAAATCACTTCGGCTTTTTAGTGGTTTTTATACTTTTATACACTGTTTATGTAAAGATATATAAACCTTCCCATTTTGTGATAAAATAACTTTACAATTGATTAGATGAAGTAGGTGAAAGATTTATGAAGTTAATGGTTAAGGCACCAGCTAAAATAAACTTGTCCCTTGATGTGTTACATAAGCGTACGGATGGTTATCATGAAGTTAAGATGGTCATGACAACAATTGATTTAGCAGACCGTATTGAGCTTTCGGAGCGTGAAGATGGTCGAATCGTTATTTATTCACATAATCGTTTTGTTCCTGATGATCAGCGGAATTTAGCATATCAAGCTGCACAGCTGCTTAAAAAGCGTTGCAAAGTGGACAAGGGTGTCAATATCTTAATTGATAAGCAAATCCCTGTAGCGGCTGGTTTAGCAGGAGGAAGCAGTGATGCAGCAGCTACCCTTAGAGGGCTGAACCAATTGTGGGACTTAGGTTTGTCTCTAGATATGCTTGCAGAGCTTGGAGCAGAAATTGGGTCTGACGTATCGTTTTGTGTGTATGGTGGCACAGCCCTTGCAACAGGAAGAGGAGAAGTAATTGAACATATTGAAGCACCTCCAAACTGCTGGGTGATTTTAGCAAAGCCAGAAATAGGTGTATCAACAGCAGATGTATATCGCAATTTAAAGGTGCAAAATGTGAGTCATCCTAATGTAGAAGGGATGATTGAAGCAATTGAAGAAGGAAATTATAGGGAAATGTGTAAATGTGTAGGGAATGTATTAGAAGAAGTAACGTTAAAGATGCATCCGGAAGTTTTATTAATTAAAGAACAAATGAAGCGATTTGGAGCAGATGCAGTTCTCATGAGCGGTAGCGGACCAACGGTTTTTGGACTTGTACAGCATGATTCTCGTATGCACCGTATTTATAACGGCTTACGAGGTTTCTGTGATAAGGTATACGCTGTCCGGCTTATTGGAGAACGAATAACGCTTGAATAAATACGTATATTAGTGTTATATTTATAATAAAATATTCGGATTTTAGGGAGGAAGTTATGAAGTTTCGACGTAGTGGACGTTTAATTGATATGACGAATTATTTCATTCAAAACCCTCAGCGCCTTATTCCTCTGACATATTTTGCAGATAAATATAACTCTGCAAAATCATCTATAAGTGAAGATATGGCGATTATAAAGCAAACTTTTGAACAACAAGGTATTGGTACGCTTGTTACTTTACCAGGGGCAGCTGGTGGCGTGAAATTTATGCCAAAGATGTCAAATGAAGAAGCAAGTCAACTTGTTGAAGAGTTATGTGGGATGATTGAAAAACCAGAGCGACTATTACCCGGTGGATATTTATATCTCACAGATATTTTAGGAGACCCTCGTGTTGTAAATAAGATTGGTCGTCTATACGCATCTTTATTTGCTAATCGCAAAATCGATGTAGTTATGACTGTGGCAACAAAAGGAATTCCAGTTGCTTATGCAGTAGCACAATACTTAGATGTACCGGTTGTGGTAGTAAGAAGAGATAGTAAAGTAACTGAAGGTTCAACGGTAAGTATTAATTACGTATCCGGTTCTTCAAAGCGTATTCAAACCATGCTGTTAGCCAAGAGAAGCCTAGCTGTAGGGTCGAACGTTTTAATTATTGATGATTTTATGAAAGCAGGCGGAACAGTTAATGGGATGATTAGCTTGCTTGAAGAGTTTGATGCAACAGTTGCGGGAATTGGAGTTTTAGTTGAATCAGAAGACATTGAAGAGCGTCTAGTAGATGAATACATCTCTCTTGTACAACTGAAAGATGTTAACATAAAAGAGAAACATATCAGCGTACAGGAAGGGAACTATTTAAAATATATTTAAGGTTGGGGGAGGAAGTAATCATGTTACAAGTTCAAACAAAGCAAGCGCCACAGGCTATTGGACCTTATTCTCAGGGAATTGTTGTTAATAATTTATTTTACAGTTCAGGGCAAATTCCTTTACGTCCAGATGGAACGCTAGTTGAAGGGGATATTAAAACACAAACTGAACAAGTATTTCAAAACCTTAAAGCAGTTTTAGAAGAAGCTGGTGCTTCACTGAATACGGTAGTAAAAGCAACTGTATTTATTAAGGATATGGATAATTTTGCTGACCTTAATGAAGTATATGCACAATACTTTGGTGATCATAAACCTGCGCGTTCATGTGTAGAAGTAGCAAGGTTACCAAAAGATGTTTTGGTTGAAATTGAAGTAGTTGCGCTAGTAAAAGGATAAATTAACTAACTAAAACCAAATTATTTCCAATTGTTCACTTTTTTTGCGAAAATTTTCTAAAAACTTTTCTGTAGAAGCAGGAAAAACAAAAATTCCGTGGAATTTATGTAGTAAAGCTTCGCATAGGAAAAGGTGGTGAACAAAATGGAAGTAACTGACGTTAGATTACGCCGCGTAAACACTGAAGGACGTATGAGAGCGATTGCTTCAATCACATTAGATGGTGAATTTGTTGTTCATGATATTCGAGTGATTGATGGTAATAACGGCTTGTTTGTAGCAATGCCAAGTAAACGTACACCTGATGGTGAGTTCCGCGATATTGCACATCCAATTAATTCTAATACTCGCGGAAAAATTCAAGATGCTGTTTTAGCAGAGTATCATCGATTAGGTGAACTAGAAATTGAATTTGAAGAAGCGGGTGCTTCATAACATATGATAGATTAAAAGCCTACTTGACGGTAGGCTTTTTATTTTGTCCGTCTCTTCTATCCATAAACTTTCTTCATTATAAAAATTTAACAAAATTTTAAAATAAAATGAATGACTTTCGAATGATTTCTTGAAATGAGGTCATTTTTGATATAATATTCTTAATGGATAAAAAGGTAAAATTGGAGGCCTGTTATGTCAAAAAGATATGCAGTCATATTGGCAGCTGGTCAGGGTACACGTATGAAGTCATCTTTATATAAAGTGTTACACCCTGTGTGTGGAAAACCAATGGTACAACATGTAATCGACCAAGTGTCAAATGTTTCATTAAGTAAATTAATTACTGTTGTAGGCCATGGTGCCGAAAAAGTGAAATCACATGTTGGAGATAAAAGCTTATTTGCTTTGCAAGAAGAGCAATTAGGAACAGCTCATGCAGTCATGCAAGCAGAATCTTTACTTGCACATGAAAAGGGTACGACAATTGTTGTTTGTGGTGATACGCCACTTATTACAACGGAAACAATCGAAGCGTTGCTCAAGCATCACGAAGAGACAAATGCAAAAGCAACAATTTTAACAGCTCATGCTCAAGATCCAACTGGATATGGGCGAATTATTCGCAATAGCTCTGCCTCAGTTGAAAAGATAGTTGAGCACAAGGATGCAACTGAACAAGAGAGAGCAGTAAAAGAAATTAATACAGGTACGTATTGCTTTGATAATGAAAAGCTATTTGAGACGCTTTCAAAAGTATCAAATAACAATGTTCAAGGTGAGTATTACTTGCCGGATGTGATTGAGATTTTGAAAAATGAAGGGGAAATCATTTCAGCTTATCAAACAAGTGACTTTGCTGAAACATTAGGTGTAAATGATCGCTTTGCGCTTTCACAAGCAGAAGAAACAATGAAGAAACGTATTAATAAGAAACATATGTTAAATGGGGTAACAATCATTGACCCATCTAACACATATATTTCAGCAGATACAGTCATTGGACGCGATACGGTTATTTATCCAGGAACAGTAATTCAAGGTGCTGTATCCATCGGTGAAAACTGTGAAATCGGACCTAACAGCGAAATCAAAGATTGCCAAATCGGACATAATACATCTATTCGCCATTCAGTCGCTCATAATAGTGAAATTGGTCAATCCGTAACGATTGGACCATTCGCGCATATTCGTCCACAATCTATGATTGATGATGAGGTAAGAATAGGAAATTTTGTCGAGATTAAGAAAGCATCATTTGGTAAAGGAAGTAAAGCTTCACATTTAAGTTATATTGGGGATGCAGAAGTAGGTCAGAATGTAAACTTGGGGTGCGGATCAATTACCGTTAATTACGATGGGAAAAACAAATTCTTAACTAAGATTCAAGATGGTGCATTTGTTGGTTGCAATTCAAATTTAATTGCACCAGTAACGATTGGAGAAGGCGCTTATGTAGCCGCTGGATCTACCGTTACAGACGATGTGCCGGGTAAAGCTTTATCAATTGCTCGTGCAAAACAAGTTAATAAAGAGAACTACGCTGAAAAGCTTGATATTAATAAAAAATCCTAACGGAGGTTTTACAACAAAATGCCAAATGTATATGCTGATGAAAATTTGAAATTGTTTACGTTAAATTCTAATAAGGCTTTAGCTGAACAAATTGCTAAGGTGATTGGTGTTGAATTAGGAAAGTGTTCTGTAGATCGCTTTAGCGACGGAGAAGTTCAAATTAATATTGAAGAAAGTATTCGTGGTTGCGATGTATTTATTATTCAATCAACAAGTGCCCCTGTTAACGAACATTTAATGGAGTTACTTATTATGATTGATGCTTTAAAACGTGCATCTGCTAAAACAATTAACATCGTAATTCCCTACTACGGTTACGCTCGCCAAGACCGTAAAGCACGTGCTCGTGAGCCAATCACAGCTAAATTAACAGCAAACCTTATTGAAAAAGCTGGTGCGACTCGTATCATCACATTAGATCTGCATGCTCCACAAATTCAAGGTTTCTTTGACATTCCAATTGATCATTTAGTAGGTGTTCCAATCTTAGGTGAATACTTTAAGAGTAAAAACCTTGATGACGTTGTCATCGTGTCTCCAGACCACGGTGGTGTAACACGCGCACGTCGTTTAGCAGAACGTTTAAAAGCACCAATTGCTATTATTGATAAGCGTCGTCCACGTCCAAACGTTGCGGAAGTAATGAACATTGTTGGTCAAGTAGAAGGCAAAACGGCAATTTTAATTGACGATATGATCGATACAGCTGGTACCATTACATTGGCAGCAAATGCACTTATTGAGTCAGGTGCAAAAGAAGTATATGCATGTTGTACACATCCAGTCCTATCAGGACCTGCAATTGAGCGCATCCAAAATTCTAAAATTAAAGAATTAGCAGTTACAAACTCGATTGCACTAACAGAAGAAAAGAAAATTGACAAAGTAACAGAGCTTTCAGTTGCTCCTTTAATGGCTGAAGCAATCATTCGTGTTCATGAAGAGGAATCAGTGAGCACACTATTCGATTAATTTGTTGAAAAGAAGCTTCTCTCCTTGTGAGAGAAGCTTCTTTTTTATTGTAATCATAGCACTAATACAAATTAATTTGATTTTGAGGTTTAATCATTTTCTAATTAGGGTAGATTTTAATATAGAAAACATACTGGAAGGTGAAGAATATGAGTATTTCAATTCAGGCAAAAGAAAGAACGAGCTTTCAAAACTCTGTAAATAGAAAAATTCGTGAAGAGGGTAATTTTCCAGCAGTTGTTTATGGTAATAAAGTAGAACCTACGTCAATTTACTTAAATAGCGCTGAGTTTATTAAAACAATTCGCGAAGCAGGTCGAAATGGCGTATTAACGTTACATGTAGGCAAGAACAAACATTCAGTTATCTTGCATGAAATTCAAACTGATCCATTAAAAAACGAAATTGTACACGCGGATTTCCAAGTTGTTGATATGTCTGTAGAAATTGAGTCTACGGTTACTTTATCGTTAGTTGGGGAAGCTAAAGGTACAAAAGAAGGCGGCGTGTTACAGCAGTCCCTATACGAAGTAACAGTGCAAGGTTTACCGCAGGATATTCCATCATCAATTGATGTAGACGTAACTGAGTTGGGGGTTAACGATGTATTAACCCTACAAGATGTAAAAGTAGATGGTAAAATTGAAATTACACAAAGTCTTGAAGAGCCAGTTGCTTCAGTACTACCTCCACAACAAGAAGAATTACCTGATAGTGGAGAACAACAAGGTGATGAAGAAAATCAAGAAGTAGAAGCAACAGAACAAAAAGACAAAGAATAATACAAAGGCGTAACCAAAAGGTTACGTCTTTTATGATGAATTGATTATAATAAGAAGGGTAGAGTGTTTAAAGAGAAAGGAGCATTTCGTTGAAATTAATTGTTGGATTGGGTAACCCTGGAAAAGAATATGATCAAACACGTCATAACATCGGTTTTATGACAATTGACGAACTTGCAGATTACTTTGATATTAAGTTGGATCGCACAAAATTTAATGGACTTTATGGCATGGGAATGGTGCGAGGAGAAAAAGTTCTTTTATTAAAGCCATTAACATATATGAACCTCTCGGGAGAAAGCATTCGTCCGCTTATGGAATATTATGACATCGATGTGGAAGATTTGCTTGTTATTTATGATGACTTGGATTTGCCTTGTGGAAAAATACGCTTGCGAACAAAAGGCAGTGCAGGTGGTCATAATGGAATTAAATCAATTATTCAGCACTTAAAAACACAAGAATTCAACCGTGTTCGCATTGGCATTGATCGTCCTAAAAATGGCATGAAAGTTGTAGACTATGTACTTGGAAGGTTTACATCTGAAGAGATGATTGAAATGAATGGAGCCATGGAGAAATCGGTTAAAGCTAGTGAAGAGTGGTTATCTAAACCGTTCTTAGAAGTAATGAATCGATATAATTAACAGGAATAAAGCTCTCTCTAAATGCTAATACTAACAATAAAACATTTAGGAGGGCTTTATTCTGTCTATTCATTATTTCTGTAGACATTGTCATGCAAAAGTCGGTATGATAGAAGGGAAAGAATATAGCACAGAAAAACTAGGCTTTCATCATTTGACAGCTGATGAAAGGCAAGAGCTAGTTCAATACCAAGCGAATGGCGATTTAATTGTCAAAACAATTTGTGAAGATTGCCAGGAGGCTTTAGATCGAAACCCAGACTATCATCAGTATGAAACATTTATACAATAAAAAGCTTTGGTTATATACCAAAGCGTTTTTCTATTTACTTACATAGCAACATGGGAGGAGGGAATTCCTTGAGAGGGATTATACAACGTTTCGTTGAAAATGGTGAAATAAATACAATTGTTAATAGCTTAAAAGAAGGTCTAAAAGAACAATTAATAACGGGAATTTCTGGTTCAGCACGTTCAGTTTTAATGGGGCTACTGAATGAAAATGAAGGTTATCCGTTGTTAGTGGTTACTCATAACTTATTTCAGGCTCAAAAGGTGTATGAAGATTTAGTACATCTTTTACCGAACAAAGATGTGTTTCTCTATCCAGTTAATGATCTTGTAGCAACAGAAGTAGGAATTGCTAGCCCAGAGTTAAAAGCACAAAGGATTGAAGCATTAAACCATTGGAGCCATAAACAATCTGGTATTGTTGTAACCACTGTATCAGGAGTAAGAAAAATTCTTCCACCTAAAGCTAGGTGGGAACAAACTCAGTTAATATTTCAAAATGGTCATGATATTGATGTTGACCACTATTTGCAAAAGTTAATTCAGTTGGGATATGAACGAGTGTCAATGGTTTCAGCTCCAGGAGATTTTAGCGTACGTGGGGGAATTATTGATGTTTACCCACTGACAGAGGAACTTCCTGTTCGAATTGAGCTTTTTGATACGGAAATTGATTCTATTCGTACTTTTACGCTTGAAGATCAACGTTCTCAAAAGCAGTTAGATAAAATTAGTATTGGACCTGCTACAGAGTTTATTTTCTCAGAGGATGAGTTAAAAGATGGAACAGTGGAACTTGAAAAGCGTTTAAGTGATAGTTTAGCCAAAGTAAAAGATAAAGCAATAAAGGAAAAGCTGATTGAAAACATTCAAGGGGAAATTGAACAGCTAAAACAAGGACAAACATTAGACAATATGTTTAAGTATTTGTCTCTGTTCTATAAACAGCCCGCTAGTTTGCTAGATTATCTTCCAGAAGGTGGAGTTGTTTTTTTTGATGAGACAACTCGTATCCAAGAGACGTCTGAACAACTTGATAGTGAAGAAGGCGAATGGGTAACGGAGCTGCTGGGACAAGGTCAGGTTGTACGAGATGTACAGCTTTCGCATCCGCTTGCAGGATTAATTCAATCAACGCCACATCAGCTAATTTACACATCGTTATTTCTAAAACATGTTTCATATACAAATCCACAAAATATCGTGACTATTTCATATAAGCAAATGCAGCAGTTCTATGGGCAGATGAATTTATTAAAAGGCGAAATTGAACGATGGAAAAAAGCAAACTACACAATTGTTATGCTTGGAGCAGATCGTGAGAGAGTTACCAAACTAGAGAGTGTATTAGCTGATTATGATATTGAAGCAGCTATTTTAGACGGCGATGGCCAGTTAATGCCAGGGATTGTTCAAGTCATTGAAGGGGATCTTCAGGCTGGGTTTGAACTTCCAATGCAAAAGCTAGCGGTATTAACAGAAGAGGAACTATTTAAAAAGCGTGTAAAAAAGACAAAGAGACGCCAAAAACTATCTAATGCAGAGCGTATTAAGAGTTACTCTGAATTAAATGTTGGCGACTATGTCGTACACGTGAATCACGGAATTGGTCGCTATTTAGGTATGGAAACTCTTGAGATAAATGGAAATCATAAAGACTATATCCATATTAAATATGAAGGCTCTGATAAATTATATGTTCCTGTTGAACAAATCGACCAAGTGCAAAAATACGTTGGCTCCGAAGGCAAAGAGCCAAAAGTATACAAACTAGGCGGTAATGATTGGAAGAAAGTGAAGCGTAAAGTAGAATCTTCTGTCCAAGATATTGCTGACGATTTAATTAAACTGTATGCAGAGCGTGAAGCCAGCAAAGGATACGCTTTTTCTCCAGATGGAGACCTACAGCGTGAATTTGAACTTTCATTCCCGTACCAAGAAACTGAAGATCAACTGCGCTCTATCCAAGAAATCAAAAAGGATATGGAAAAAGAGCGTCCAATGGATCGCTTACTATGCGGTGACGTTGGGTATGGGAAGACGGAAGTCGCTATTCGTTCTGCTTTTAAAGCGGTCACAGATGGTAAGCAAGTCGCAATACTCGTGCCAACAACGATTTTAGCTCAACAGCACTTTGAAACGATTCGAGAAAGGTTTCAAGACTATCCGATTAATATTGGGCTCTTAAGTCGCTTTAGAACTCGAAAGCAACAGCAAGAAACAATTAAAGGTTTAAAGGACGGTACGGTTGACGTCGTAATTGGAACCCATCGTTTATTATCAAAAGATGTGATATATAAAGACTTAGGACTACTAATTATTGATGAAGAGCAACGTTTTGGTGTAACTCATAAAGAGAAAATTAAGCAAATGAAAGCAAATGTAGACGTGCTAACGCTGACTGCTACGCCAATTCCACGTACACTGCACATGTCAATGCTAGGTGTAAGGGATTTATCAGTCATCGAAACGCCGCCTGAAAATCGTTTTCCAGTTCAAACGTATGTAGTAGAGTACAATCCTGTATTAGTACGTGAAGCAATTGAGCGTGAACTAGCGCGAGATGGCCAGGTATACTTTTTATATAATAGGGTTGAAGATATTGAGAGGAAAGCTGAAGAGATTTCGATGTTAGTACCCGATGCTCGCGTAACGTATGCTCATGGTAAGATGAATGAAACGGAATTAGAAGCTGTTATTTTAAGCTTCTTAGAAGGCGAATATGATGTGTTAGTTAGTACGACAATTATTGAAACAGGTGTTGACATTCCAAATGTTAATACGCTTATTGTTAATCATGCAGATAAAATGGGATTATCGCAGCTGTATCAGCTCAGGGGGCGTGTAGGTCGTTCTAACCGCGTTGCGTATGCATATTTCACATACCACAAAGATAAAGTATTGACAGAAGTCGCTGAGAAAAGGCTACAAGCAATTAAAGAGTTTACCGAGCTTGGTTCAGGGTTTAAGATTGCGATGCGCGACTTATCTATTCGTGGGGCTGGAAACCTTCTAGGTGCACAACAACATGGATTTATTGACTCAGTTGGTTTTGATTTATATTCTCAAATGCTTAAAGACGCCATTGAAGAACGACGCGGCACAGATGAGCAGAAAAAGAAAATACAGGTTGAAATTAATCTAGACCTAGACGCATATATACCGGATCAATACATTACAGACGGGCGTTTAAAAATTGAAATGTACAAGCGTTTCCGTGCTATTGAAACATTTGATGATATTCAAGACTTACAAGATGAGATGATTGATCGTTTTGGTGAATATCCAGTTGAAGTGATGCATTTATTTACGGTAGCTGAAATAAAAGTATATGCCAATACGAACCTAGTGGAATCCATTACTCAATCAAAGCAAGACGTTACGATTTTATTATCTGAAGAAGCTAGCTCTACTGTAGACGGTCAAAAATTATTTATGTTAGGTAATGAGTTTGGCAGAATGGTCAGCCTAGGTATGGAAGGTAAAAAAGTGAAGGTTGTTATTAATACAAAAGAACTTGCACAAAAAGAATGGCTGAAAATTGTTCACCATTTAACGCGTGATTTAGCAAAAGTTAAGAAGGAACAAGTTCCAAATTAAAAAACAAAACCATTTGTCGCTGACAAATGGTTTTGTTTTTTGAGAAAAAGGGAACTTTTTAACAAAAAAGAGATGGTTGGTGAATAGAAGTTGCATAGTAACGAATACTAACCTCAACACCGGTGAATGATTAATGAATTATTTCACTCATTCACCTACTATTTTTAATCATCAGATGAAAGAGAGGCTTTAATCAATGAAAGCAACAGGTATTGTTCGTCGTATTGATGATTTAGGGCGTGTCGTAATTCCAAAAGAAATTCGAAGAACGCTCCGTATTCGTGAAGGCGATCCATTAGAGATTTTTGTTGATCGTGATGGAGAAGTCATTTTGAAAAAGTATTCACCAATCAGCGAGTTAAGTGATTTTGCTAAAGAATATGGTGAAGCTCTTTACGATAGCCTAGGTCATCCCGTATTAATTTGTGATCGCGATACATTTATTGCTATTGCAGGTATTTCAAAAAAAGAGTATTTAAATAAAAATATTAGTTCTCTAGTTGAATCTACAATGGAAAGTAGAAGCTCAACTTTAGTGAAGGAAGGCAAAAGCTTAGAGTTTGTTGATGGGCATGAAGAAGAAATTTCATCTTATACAATTGGTCCAATTATTGCGAATGGAGACCCGATTGGAGCGGTAATTCTCTTCTCAAAAGAGAAATCCCTTGGTGAAGTAGAGCATAAAGCGGCTGAAACTGCTGCAGGTTTCTTATCTCGTCAAATGGAGCAATAAGCGACAGATCTAATCAATGTTATTTTAATTTATCTATGAAAAGACAGCAGAACTGCTGTCTTTTTTCTATGTGGTTTTTTCTGTAAAACACATAAAGAGCACGCAATGAGAACGTGCTATAATATAAAAGTCTTACAATACCAGGTTAACTGCATATGCCTTTAGAGGTTGATATTGCAAGGTCATCATAAAGAATTGGTATAATACGAAAGGTGTCATGATGCAGAAGAAATCAAATGTTTTAATGTTACTAAATGGCGCTGTTATCTTAACCTTAGCTGGTCTTTTTACAAAGATATTAAGCGCTAGTTACCGAATTCCATATCATCATATTGCAGGTGATGTTGGGTTTTATATTTATCAACAAGTATATCCTTTATACGGGATTATCTTACAAATTAGCACGTATGGATTTCCCGTCATTATTTCAAAACTGGTCTCAGAACATGTGGCGAATAATGAAAAAAAACAAGCTATCCAGGTTATTCAAGTCAGTTTTGTGTTTTTGAGCATGTTAAGCCTCATGCTGTTCGGTATTCAGTATGGGTTTGCAGAGAATATTGCGACCTTAATGGGAGATAAAGAGTTAACGCTATTAATTCAAATTATTTCATTTTCATTTTTATTTGTTCCATTTGTCGCAAGCATTCGAGGATACTATCAGGGGTTAAATGAAATGCTCCCAACAGCTGTGTCTCAAGTATCAGAACAAACGCTTCGCGTAGCAACAATTTTACTGTTATCTTTTCTGCTCGTTAAAAATAACTACAGTCCTTATATAGTAGGCGCAGGCGCAATATTTGGTTCAGTTGTAGGTATTACTTTTTCATTAATGGTACTCATTTTCTTTTTATTTCGAAGTCGTGTAGTTACTACATGGAGTTTCTCGAAACAAACGTTTACAGGGGCAGTTCCTATTTTAAAAAAGGTAGCCATTCAAGGCATAATCATCTGTATTAGTGGGATGGGGTTGCTATTAATTCAACTGATTGATTCCTTTACCTTATATCCTTCTCTTCTGACAAGCGGAATTGACGCTGAAAAAGCTAAGGGAATGAAAGGTATTTATGACCGAGGCGTGCCTTTAATTCAGCTTGGAACGGTTGTTGGAACAGCATTCTCACTTTCACTTGTTCCGGTTATATCTTCAGCTATCGCTCAAAATGATTGGGCATTTGTAAAAAGTAAGGTTAACGTTTCAATCAAGCTTTCGTTGGTTGTTGGTGTCGGTGCATCTTGTGGACTAGCGGGCTTAATGGAACCAATTAACCACATGTTATACGGGAACATTGAAGGTTCGCAAGTCCTTAAAATGTTAAGTATGCTCGTTATTTTTACAACGATATCTGCTACTATAGCCGCTGTACTGCAAGGGATTGGTCGAATGAAAGCACCTGCATACGCCATTTGTATCGGTGTGGTTATCAAAACCCTGCTTAATTTGTGGCTTGTTCCTATTATGTACACAGAAGGGGCCGCGATTTCGTCTGCTATTAGCTTCTTAGTTATTACCGTTATGAACAGCATATTTTTGTATAAAGTACTTGGCCCAAAAAACAAGCTCATTCGTCATGCGGTAAAAATTATAGCAGTCGGTCTCTTAATGGTAATGGTATTAAGAGGGTATTTGTGGACAATGAATGGTATACTAGATGCACATTCAGTCAGTAGAGGATTAAATGTGGGTATTGCACTATCAGGTGTTATGTTTGGTGGCCTTTTTTATTTAGCTTTAATTATCAAAAGCAGCATTTTTACCAAAAACGAATTAAGAGACGTTCCCCTAGGAAAGTGGCTCATAAAATACATCTTATAGTTTAACTAGAACATGAAGGAGGATTCCATGACTAATAAAATAACCATTGTTGGTTTAGGTGCAGGAGATCTTGACCAGCTTCCAGTAGGAATTTATCGTTTATTAAAACAAAATCAGAGCGTGTTTTTAAGAACGAAAGAGCACCCAGCTGTGAGAGCATTAGAAGAAGAAGGTTTTTCTTATCAATCTTTTGATGGTGTCTATGAATCATTTGATTCATTCGATGATGTATACGAAAGTATTACAAAGCAACTGTTAGAACAAGCTAAGAATGGCAATGTTCTTTACGCTGTTCCAGGTCATCCTCTAGTTGCTGAAAGAACAGTTCAGCTGTTACTGCAAAACGAAGAAGGTATTGAAATTGATGTGAAAGGTGGACAAAGTTTTCTAGATCCTATTTTTACGTCATTGAAAATTGACCCAATTGAAGGCTTTCAGCTTTTAGATGGCACTGCACTACATCGTGATGAGCTAAGGTTGCAACAGCATATTTTAATAGGGCAGGTGTATGACCAGTTTGTAGCTTCTGATGTAAAGCTTACACTAATGGAGCAGCTGCCAGATGAATATGAAGTATACATTGTAACAGCGGCAGGTAGCTCAGATGAGCATATTAAAAAAGTCAAACTGTATGAGCTTGATCATGGAATGGAGCTCAATAATCTAACAACGGTTTATGTTCCACCTGTAAAAGACTCTGCATTGTTATATCACCAATTTGAAGAATTTCGCCGTATTATTGCGATACTGAGAGGGCCAAATGGGTGCCCATGGGATAAAAAGCAAACGCATGAATCGTTAAAGCGTTATTTAATTGAAGAAGCTTATGAGCTACTAGATGCTATCGATCAACAAGATGACGACCATATTGTTGAAGAGCTAGGAGATGTTCTGCTACAAGTAATGCTACATGCTCAAATTGGTGAAGATGAAGGAATGTTTACCATTGAGGACGTCATTTCTACCGTAGCAGAAAAAATGGTTAGGCGTCATCCACACGTGTTTAGCAACGTAAAAGCCGATAATGAGGAAGAGGTTCTTCAAAACTGGGATGAAATTAAAAAGCAAGAAAAAGGGGAAGAACCTTCTTCATTATTAGATGATGTACCGTCTACCATGCCTAGCTTGATGAGAGCATATAAATATCAAAAGGCAGCTGCCAAAGTCGGGTTTGATTGGGAAACGATTGAGCCGATGTGGGATAAAGTAAAAGAAGAGCTTCAGGAATTTGAAGAAGAAGTGCAGGCGGAGAATCTGGAAGAGATGAGCAATGAGTTTGGCGATCTTTTATTTGCGTTAGTAAACGTATCTCGCTACTACAAAATTGATCCGGAAACCGCATTAGCTAAAACGAATGAGAAATTTGGTGCGCGTTTTCGCTATATTGAAGAGCAGGTAAAGAAATCTGGTCAATCATTTGCAAACTTTACATTAGAAGAGTTAGACCAATTTTGGAATGAAGCAAAAAAAATAGGTTTGTAATAAAGAAAGGTGAGGGAACTATGAGATTAGATAAGTTTTTAAAGGTATCTCGTCTAATTAAACGTCGTACGTTAGCAAAAGAGATTTCAGACAAAGGAAGAATTTCCATTAACGGAATTGTTGCAAAGGCAAGCTCAAACGTAAAAGTAGGTGATGAGTTAGCTATTCAATTTGGGACAAAGATTGTGACAGTAAAGATAGAAGCCCTTCAAGAAAACGCTAAGAAAGAAGAAGCTGCTAACTTATACTCTTTAGTAAGAGAAGAAAAAGTATCAAACTCATAAAACAGTTAGGACATCTGTGAGCTTGTTCTAAACTTCATTCTCACTTCATATGTTTAAACCAAACGTAATGAAGAGCTTAATAATGAGGTGGGGATGAAGATGAGTCAATTTTACGAAATGGGCAGTGCAAATAAAGATCAAACTCCAAATCATGATTTAGTAATGAAGGGGAGACGCCTCTTAGATATTACCGGAGTCAAGCAAGTAGAGAGTTTTGACAATGAGGAATTTTTGCTTGAAACTGTGATGGGGTTTTTATCTGTACGTGGTCAAAACCTTCAAATGAAAAATTTAGATGTTGAAAAAGGAATTGTATCGATAAAAGGAAAAATCTTTGATATAGTTTACTTAGATGAGAACCAGTCGGAGAAAGCTAAAGGATTCTTTAGTAAGTTGTTTCGATGAGCCTTAATATACAATTCTATACTATGCTTGCGATGATTTCGATGGGTGGATGTGTTGGAGCATCATTGGATACATATCGCTACTTTGTAAATCGGGCTCAAACAGTAAGGTGGTTCGTCTTTATTAGCGACTTACTGTTTTGGGTAGTTCAAGCACTACTCATCTTTTATGTGTTGTTTTTAGTTAATGAAGGTGAGCTAAGATTTTATGCATTTCTTGCTTTATTATGCGGATTCGCAGCTTATCAGAGCTTAATTCAATCCATTTATTTAAAAGTTTTAAAATTTATTGTTTCAAGTGTGTTAGCCGTTTATCGAGCTTTACTAACGATTCTTACTATTATATTGGTCAAGCCTGCTCGAATGCTGTTAAGGTGTATAAATGCCTTGGGCTTATTATGTTATCGCTTTGGATACGGCCTTGTTTCATTTATACTAAAGGTAATTTTTGTACCAATAAGATGGGTATTCTTAATTTCTTGGAGAATCATGCCTAAATCTGTAAGACGATTTCTACAGAGGTGTTTTACGTATTTAGAAGGAATTTTTCAACGTGTAAAGAATACCATAATGAGAGCTGTATCATGGTTAAACACTTTTAAAAATAAGGAGGACGACTAGGTTAATGAGTGCTGAACGCAAGAAAAATGTAACAAAGTTAAATACAGAATATAGTCAACAGCAACAAAATCTTAAAAAACAAACAGATCGAAAGCGCATTGGCTTAATTAGACGTCTAACTTTCTTTGGTGTTTTGGCTCTACTTATTGGTATAGGTATTGTTACAACGTTGATTACTCAAGCATCAGCTATCGAAAATAAAAAAGCTGAAAAAGAAAAGTTAGAACAACAGTTAACAAAGCTTGAAAGCAAGGAAAAGCAACTTGAATCTGAAATTGTTAAATTAAATGATGATGAGTATATTAAAAAAATTGCGAGAAGAGATTACTTCTTATCAGAAGACGGTGAGATTATCTTTAACATCAAAAAAGACTAAATCCAAGGTGCGTTGACAGCATATTTTCGCTTTTTGTATAATAGAGTAAATTGATTTCTTTTATCATTTTAAGGAGGAGCATTTTTTTTATGTCAATTGAAGTAGGCAGCAAGTTACAGGGAAAGGTAACAGGTATTACAAACTTTGGAGCTTTTGTGGAGCTTCCAGGGGGAACAACAGGCTTAGTTCATATTAGTGAAGTGGCTGATAACTATGTAAAAGACATTAACGACCATTTAAAAGTCGGCGATGAAGTTGAAGTAAAAGTTATTAACGTAGAGAAAGATGGCAAGATTGGTCTTTCAATTAAGAAAGCTGTAGAGCGTGCAGAACGCCCAGAACGTCCAGAGCGACCAGCGCGTGCACCACGTTCTGACAGACCTCGTGACTCACATCGCCCACAGCGTAATAATCGCGGTGGTGGTAATGACTTCCGTTCAAAAGAAACGTTTGAGCAAAAAATGAATCGTTTCTTAAAAGATAGTGAAGAACGTTTATCTTCCCTAAAACGCCATACAGAATCAAAACGTGGCGGACGCGGCGCGAAACGCGGCTAACTTGCTGCTTATCACGTTATAGATAGCGAGTTCTAGAAAGCACCTTCAGTGAAGGTGCTTTTTTTGCATATAAAAAAACATGTACAATGATGTACATGTTTTTGGATGACCCGTACGGGATTCGAACCCGTGTTACCGCCGTGAAAGGGCGGTGTCTTAACCACTTGACCAACGGGCCTTTATAATAAGTAGCGGCGGAGGGGATCGAACCCCCGACCTCACGGGTATGAACCGTACGCTCTAGCCAGCTGAGCTACACCGCCATAAATTCTTTATAAAAGACATGTATAATAATATAAAAATCCTCATTGGTTGTCAATAACATTTTTTAAAATAATGGCAAACCAAAAAATATAAATAATAAACTTCATAAATTTAAATAAATTAGTGCAAGAAAATACTAGTTTAGAGCATAACTTCTAAAATATTTTAAGTTGCAATGTAATATTATACATATTTTTGTATGGTTTTCGGTCTCTAACTAGAAAGTCGTCGAACGATTCTTGTACGAGAGAGAGTCGATTTGACAAAATATTAATCCCTTTCTCGCTATAATAGCTTATAAGTATAATTAGCGGGTGGTGGAAAAATGCAAAAAACTGAGCGGAACTTTGCCGGTCCAGCAACTGAAGCTGTTTTTAATCGTACTAGATTAGAAATGGCACGCATTTTTACGAAAACGAGTCTGAAAACAGAAAAGGTATTGTTCCAATGGGGATTAATTTTATTAGCAGTAGGATTTTTATTAGGACGAGCTTTAATTTTAATGGAAATTATGCCGTTTGCATTACCATTTTTTGCGGCTGTACTTGCTATTAAGAAAGATAAGGCAGCTCTTGCAGGCCTGGCCATCTTGGCTGGAGCATTTAGTCTATCCTTACAAAACGGTGGGGTTGTCTTCTGTTCCCTATTCGTATTTTTACTTCTTCATCGCTTTAGTGGTTTTATAACCATAGATCCTCTTAAAAAGTTACCGTTTACTGTGTTTATTTCTATGTTTCTAACGAAATTAGGAATTTTCTACTTGTTTTCACAAGGAGTCACAATGTATGACTTTGCATTTATAGCTGTAGAAGCGGGCTTGAGCTTTATTCTAACAATGATTTTTCTACAGAGTGTACCTCTTATTTCATATCGAAAGCGAAAGCAATCTCTTAAAACAGAAGAAGTTATTTCTCTTATTATTCTTTTAGCATCGGTCATGACAGGAACCATTGGTTGGGTCATGTACGGTTTATCGGCAGAACACGTACTATCACGTTATTTAGTATTAATCTTTGCTTTTGTATCAGGTCCGACAATTGGAGCTACTGTTGGTGTAGTCACGGGATTAATCTTAAGCTTTGCTAACGTAACGAGTTTATATGAAATGAGCTTACTAGCTTTTTCAGGTTTGTTAGGAGGATTACTAAAAGACGGCAAAAAAATGGGTGCATCTTTAGGATTGATTGTGGGATCTCTTTTAATTGGGCTCTATTCACAAGCTGAACAGGCACTTTCAACCAATTTATATGAGTCGCTTATCGCTGTCGCTTTATTTCTATTAACACCAACATTTCTTTTGAAAAACTTAAGTAAGCTCGTTCCAGGTACATCTGAAAATATGATGGAGCAACAGCAGTATATTCGAAAAGTAAGAGATGTAACGGCAAATCGAGTAGAACAATTCTCCAACGTATTTCAGGCTTTATCTGATAGTTTTACTCAAAATGGATTTTATGAAGAAAAGCGAAATGAAGAAAAAGAAATAGATTATTTTCTAAGTAGCGTAACGGAGAGAACGTGTCAATTCTGTTTCAAGAAAGAGCAGTGTTGGGCTCAACAGTTTGATACAACCTATGAATATCTGAAAGAAATTATGCTAGAAATTGATAATAATTCATTAGAACAAAATCCCAAGCTAGTCAGAGAGATGGACAAGCATTGTGTGAAGTCCAAAAAAGTAATCGATGTTATTGAGCATGAGCTGACGTATTTTAAAGCCAATCAGCAGTTGAAATCTCAGATTCATGAAAGTCGTCGGATTGTAGCTGAGCAGTTGCATGGAGTTTCGCAAGTCATGAATAATTTCGCTCAAGAAATAAAAAGAGAAAGAGAAAACTTAAATGTTCAAGAAGAACAGATTGTCGAAGCATTGAGAAGCTTTGGCATGGAAATTAACCAAATTGAAATTTATAGTTTAGAGCCTGGTAATGTAGATGTAGAAATGTGGGTTCCTTACTGTCACGGCAGAGGTGAGTGTGAAAAAATTATTGCCCCAATGCTTACGGATATACTTGGTGAAAGTATCGTGGTAAAAAATGAAGAGTGTGCAAAATATCCACAAGGTTATTGTCACGTTTCCTTTGGTTCCACCAAAGCGTATGTAGTAGATACAGGGGTTGCTCACGCTGCAAAAGGAGGAGGATTTGTGTCAGGAGATAGCTATTCAATGATTGAATTAAATGCTGGCAAATATGCATTAGCGATCAGTGATGGTATGGGGAACGGTGAAAGAGCTCACTATGAGAGTAGTGAAACACTACAATTACTGAAACAAATCCTACAAACCGGGATTGAAGAGACAATTGCAATAAAATCTATTAATTCTATTCTGTCGTTGCGAACGAGTGATGAAATCTTTTCGACGCTTGACTTGGCAATGATTGATTTACAAGATGCAAACGTAAACTTCTTGAAAATTGGCTCGACACCCAGCTTTATTAAGCGTGGTGATAAAGTAATCAAGGTACAAGCAAGTAATTTACCAATGGGGATTATTGAAGAGTTTGAAGTAGACGTTGTGAGTGAACAAATGAAAGCACAGGACTTGCTCATTATGATGAGTGATGGGGTGTTTGAAGGCCCAAGACATGTTGAGAATTACGAGATGTGGATGAAGCGTAAAATTGGAGAGCTACAAACCGATGATCCACAAGAAATTGCAGATTTAATTATGGAAGAAGTCATTCGAACAAGGTCCGGTTTAATTGAAGATGATATGACCGTGGTGGTTGCTAAACTGAAGCATAATACGCCAAAATGGTCTTCCATTCCAACATATGCGTATCGTAAAAAAGCACAGTAGATTATAGAGTATAAATTATCCCTTCCTCGTCTATCATGTTAATACTGATAATGAGGAGGGGATTTTATTTATGAAAAAAGGAACGTTAAAGCAAATGTTAGTCATTACAGATGGAGGTTCTAATACAGGAGAAGATCCAATTGCAATGGCAGCACTAGCAAAGGAACAAGGCATCAGTGTGAATGTTATAGGAGTTATGGAAGAAGACGTGATTGATGAACAAAGTCAAAACGAAATTGAAGGTATTGCTATGTCTGGTGGAGGAGTTAGCCAAATCGTTTATGTAAAGCAACTTTCTCAAACCGTTCAAATGGTTACAAGACAAGCGATGACTCAAACGTTACAAGGCGTAGTAAATAAAGAACTTCAACAAATATTGGGTGCATCAGCTTCAAAAATGGAAGATTTACCTCCGGAAAAACGTGGAGAAATTATGGAAGTTGTTGACGAGTTAGGTGAAACAGTTGATTTAGAGATTCTCATTTTAGTTGATATGAGTGGAAGCATGAAGTCGAAGCTTCCAACTGTTAAGGAAGCATTATTAGATTTATCCCTCAGCCTCAACGCTAGAATTGGGTACAACCAATTTTCAGTATTTTTATTTCCAGGGAAAAAGAAAGATGTTGAAAAGCTTATGGACTGGAATCCAAAGCTAGAATCGTTATCTACTATATTTCCGAAGTTAACAGCTGGTGGTATTACACCTACTGGTCCAGCAATTAAAGCGGCAACAAACCACTTTGTTCAGAAGAAACGTTCCTTAAGGGGGATGTTAAGAAGTGATGAACACTACAATGAAGAATCTGGTATGTAATTTATCAGCCGGTACAACATTAACAGGGAAGTGGCATCATAATCAGTACACCATTATGAAACAACTAGGCACAGGTGCAACTGGAGTTGTGTATTTGGTTCAATCACCAAATGGAGAAACTGCAGCGCTAAAGTTAAGCTTTGACAACAACTCAGTAACGGCTGAAGTAAATGTATTACGTAACTTCTCAAAGGTCCATGGCAAGTCTCTTGGGCCTTTCTTATTCGATGTAGATGACTGGGTTTATCGTAATCAAGCACTCTCTTTTTATGTAATGGAATATGTAAAAGGAACATCGTTAAAAGCTTTCGTTGCGAAAAGAGGAAAGGAATGGGTAAATGTACTGGTCATGCAGCTATTGGGGGATTTACATGAATTACACAAAGCGGGTTGGGTTTTTGGAGACTTGAAGCCAGAGAACTTGGTTGTTACCAATCACCCTGTCAAGATTCGTTTAATCGATGTAGGTGGAACAACAATGCAAGGGAGAGCTATCAAAGAGTTTACCGACTACTATGACCGAGCATATTGGGGGTTTGGCTCTCGAAAAGCAGAACCAGCATATGATTTGTTTGCTGTAGCTATGATTATAATCGAGCTATTAATCGGCGAGCGTTTAAACAAAGCTGATAAACCTAATGAACAGCTAAAAAGATTATTAAAAACGCATAATGCTCTGTCAGCACATCGTTCGATTTTGTATAAATCGATTCATGGCAACTATCTTACAGCTCATGAGATGAAGCAAGATTTGATTGAAGGGATCAAGAGTGGTGAATCGGTTAAATCTTCAGGAAATCAAAAGGTTCGTCAGCATAGTCCAAAGCGTGTTAAAGTAAAGAAGAAGCGTACACATTTCCTAGAAACCGTTTTATTAGGAGCATCCGTCATGTTTATGTACTTGTTATATCTTTTCATTCAAGTATTATAAATGTGAAACTTTTTAATGGAATATCCGTAAAATGAGAAAGGGATAGTGGTAACTAGTCTTAATCACGTAAGGATGAACAGAATAATGGAAAGGGAAACAACAGAATTTATTGATAAACATAACCTTTTACCAATTAATGCAACAGTCTTAGTGGGTGTTTCTGGAGGTCCAGATTCCTTAGCGTTGCTTCATTTTCTACATAGGGAGCAAGTGCACAGAAGTTTAAATTTAGTGGCGTTACACGTTGATCATATGTTTCGAGGAGCAGAGTCTAAAAATGACTTAGAATATGTGCAAGCTTATTGTAGAGATGCAGGTATTGCATTTGAAGGCGTTAGTATCGATGTAACAACTTATCAGAAAAAGCACAAAGTATCTGCTCAGGTAGCAGCTAGAGAATGTCGGTATGCGTTCTTTGAAGAGATGATGAATAAGTACCGTGCAGAAGTACTAGCTTTAGCTCATCATGGAGATGATCAAGTAGAAACAATACTCATGAGGTTGGCACGTGGTAGTACGATGAGAGGGTATGGAGGGATGGAGGCAAAGCGTCCTTATGCCACAGGGTCTCTCGTTCGCCCTTTTTTATCCGTTACAAAAGAACAAATTTTGTTATATTGCAGGAGATTTAACTTAAATCCTAGAATGGACCCTACTAACGAGAAGGATACGTATACTCGTAATCGCATTAGACAATATATATTACCTTTTTTAAAGGATGAGTATCACGATATACATGAAAAATTTCAAGCTTTTAGTGAAAACTTATATGAAGATCAAGCCTATTTAGAGGAATTAACAACTCGAGAGATGAATAAGGTAATTAAACAGCAAAGACAAGGATATCTTTTAATGAGTCGAGGGTCTTTCCTTAATATAAGCAAACCTTTACAAAGGCGTGGGATTCAACTAATATTAAACTATCTCTATAAAAAAATCCCTTCAGATCTTTCCTCAGTTCATATTAATAATTTATTGAGGTTTTTAGAAGCTGATAAACCTTCTGGTGTGCTTCACTTTCCAAACAAGCTGACCATTTCTCGTTCGTATGACGATTGTGTGTTCACTTTTGAGTTAACGCAGTCTATTCCAGCATATGAATATGATATCCCCATTCCAGGGGTCATTCAGCTGCCGAATGGTCATTCCCTTACTGCTAGAATACATAATGGAAAATATGATAAGAAAGAAACTGACATCTTTTTAGTAGATGAAAGTAAGGTTAGGTTTCCAATTCGAGTTCGGACGCGAAGGCCAGGAGATAAAATTCAATTAAAAGGCATGAAGGGGCATAAAAAGGTAAAGGATATCTTTATTGATGAAAAAGT
This sequence comes from Bacillus sp. VT 712, assembly GCF_001614195.1. Lineage (NCBI taxonomy): Bacteria > Bacillati > Bacillota > Bacilli > Caryophanales > Bacillaceae > Bacillus > Bacillus sp. VT 712. Next base: position 37,639 of record NZ_LWBK01000018.1, read on the forward strand.
GCCTTTAGAGAAAAGAGATGCGTGGCCGGTTGTAGAAGATAGTAATGGTACAATTTTATGGCTGCCAAAATTAAAAAAATCTGCTTATGAATTACACACTCATAAGTTAAGATATGTTATTTTATACTATAAGTAGGGAAAACTTCTAGGAGGCAAGCAAGGAATGAAGCATGATATTAAAGAAATTCTAATTTCAGAGGAACAAATACAGGCAAAGGTAAAGGATTTAGGACAACTACTCACTGAAGAGTATGAAGGTCGTTTTCCTTTAGTAATTGGTGTATTAAAAGGTGCAATGCCTTTTATGTCTGACCTAATTAAACGCATCGATACATATTTAGAAATGGATTTTATGGATGTATCAAGCTATGGTAAAGAAATGGTTTCTTCTGGTGAAGTGAAAATCTTAAAGGATTTAGATACTTCTGTAGAAGGTCGAGACATCTTAATTTTAGAAGATATTATTGATAGCGGATTAACTCTAAGCTATCTAGTAGAGTTATTTAAGTATCGCAAAGCAAAATCAATTAGAATCGTAACACTATTAGACAAACCAACGGGTCGTAAAGCGGATATTAAAGCAGATTACGTTGGATTTGAGGTTCCAGATGCTTTCGTAGTAGGGTATGGGTTAGATTATCAGGAAAAATATCGTAACCTACCTTACATTGGTGTTTTAAAACCAGAAGTGTATAGTAATTAATTAGCATATTTGCAAATGCAATTTGTTGGATAGGATATAGGTTCTATGGTACTATTGAATACAGTATTTGTTTATCGTGGGAGGAGGTAAGAAATGAATCGGATCTTCCGTAATACCATCTTTTATTTACTTATATTTTTAGTCATTATTGGCGTGGTCAGTTTCTTCAGTGGTTCCAACCAGAAGACTGAAGCAATGCGATATGACACATTTGTAGGACACTTGGAAAGTGGAGATATTGAATCATTAACATTGAAGCCTGAACGTGGGGTTTATGTCGTACAAGGGAAATTAGAATCTTATAATGAAGATCAGAAATTCCAAACTTACATTGTAGATGGTGATCAAGCGTTGGAGCGTATTAATGCCGCTGCAAATAGTAAGGACATTCAGGTGAAGGTTGACCCAGCAGATGAAACAAGTGGTTGGGTAACATTCTTTACATCAATTATACCTTTTGTCATTATCTTCATCCTCTTCTTCTTCTTACTAAACCAAGCTCAAGGTGGCGGTAGCCGTGTAATGAACTTTGGTAAAAGTAAAGCGAAACTTTACAGTGAAGAAAAGAAGAAAGTTAAGTTCAAAGATGTTGCAGGTGCAGACGAAGAGAAACAAGAACTTGTTGAGGTTGTAGAGTTCTTGAAAGACCCTCGTAAATTTGCCGACTTAGGCGCTCGAATTCCAAAAGGTGTACTTCTTGTAGGTCCTCCAGGAACGGGTAAAACATTATTAGCGAGAGCTGTAGCTGGTGAAGCAGGCGTGCCTTTCTTCTCAATCAGTGGTTCAGACTTTGTTGAAATGTTTGTTGGTGTCGGTGCATCACGTGTGCGTGACTTGTTTGAAAATGCAAAGAAAAACGCGCCTTGTATTATCTTTATCGATGAAATTGATGCTGTAGGTCGTCAACGTGGTGCTGGTCTAGGTGGAGGTCACGATGAGCGTGAACAAACTCTAAACCAATTGCTTGTTGAAATGGATGGCTTTGGTGCTAATGAAGGAATCATTATCATTGCAGCAACAAACCGCCCTGATATTTTAGATCCAGCTTTATTACGTCCAGGACGTTTTGACCGTCAGATTACTGTAGATCGTCCAGATGTAAATGGTCGTGAAGCAGTGTTGAAAGTACATGCTCGCAACAAACCTTTAGATGAAAATGTAAATCTAAATGCCATTGCGATGCGTACACCAGGCTTCTCAGGAGCCGACTTAGAAAACTTATTAAACGAAGCTGCCTTAGTAGCTGCGCGACAAGATAAGAAAAAGATTGATATGAGCGATATTGATGAAGCAACGGACCGTGTAATTGCGGGACCAGCTAAAAAGAGTCGCGTTATCTCTAAAAAAGAACGCAATATTGTCGCGTACCATGAAGCTGGTCACACAATTATTGGTGTTGTATTAGATGAAGCGGACATGGTACATAAAGTAACGATTGTTCCACGTGGGCAAGCAGGTGGTTATGCTGTAATGCTTCCGAAAGAAGATCGCTATTTCATGACAAAACCAGAGCTTTTAGATAAGATTGTTGGTTTATTAGGTGGACGTGTTGCTGAGGAATTAATCTTTGGCGAAGTAAGTACGGGTGCACATAATGACTTCCAACGTGCAACAAGTATCGCAAGACGTATGGTTACTGAATACGGTATGAGCGATAAGTTAGGTCCAATGCAGTTTGGTCAATCGCAAGGTGGCCAAGTGTTCTTAGGACGTGACATCCAAAATGAACAAAACTACAGTGACGCAATTGCTCATCAAATTGACTTAGAAATTCAACGCTTTATTAAAGATAGCTACGAGCGTGCAAGACAAATTCTAACTGAAAATCGTGATAAGTTAGAACTTATTGCTCAAACGTTATTAAAAGTTGAAACGTTAGATGCTGAGCAAATCAAGCATTTAGTTGATCATGGGACGCTTCCAGATCGTTCTCCAAAAAGCAGCGATGAAGATGTAAAAGTAAACATTCAATCGAAGCCAGATCAAGAGGAAGAGCCTAAAGAATAAAAAGTAAGATGCTCCTAGGAGCATCTTACTTTTTTTGTTTTTTATACGAACCTTAGTAAGGAAAAGGAAAAGCTTCTTTTACTGTACACCCCTTTTTCTTAGTTATGGTATGATGGTTTCAGTGTAAATATTGATTAAAGGCGAAGTGGTGATTAACATGATTTTTGTATTAGACGTTGGAAATACGAATACTGTATTAGGAGTATATGATGGTGATGAACTAAAATATCATTGGCGCATTGAAACGAGTCGTAATAAAACAGAAGATGAATACGGAATGACAATTAAGGCACTCCTTGAGCACGTTGGTTTATCTTTTAAAGATATTCATGGTATTATTATCTCCTCTGTAGTGCCACCAATTATGTTTGCATTGGAACGTATGTGCCAAAAATATTTTCATTTAAAGCCGCTTATAGTAGGTCCTGGTATTAAAACAGGTTTAAATATTAAATATGAAAATCCAAGAGAAGTTGGGGCAGACCGAATCGTAAATGCAGTAGCAGGTATTAAGCTTTATGGCAGCCCATTAATTATTGTGGATTTTGGAACAGCAACAACTTACTGTTACATTGATGAAGACAAACAGTATATGGGAGGAGCTATCGCACCTGGTATTAATATTTCCACTGAAGCGCTATATTCTAGGGCATCTAAACTTCCGAGGATTGAAATTGCTAGGCCGAATAGCATTGTAGGTAAAAATACAGTTTCTGCGATGCAAGCGGGAATTTTATATGGATATGTTGGACAAGTTGAAGGTATTGTTACACGAATGAAAGAGCAATCAAACGTAAATCCTAAAGTAATTGCAACAGGTGGTTTAGCAACATTAATCGCAAAAGAGTCAGACATTATTGACATCGTAGATCCGTTTTTAACACTAAAAGGTCTACAGATTATTTATACGAAAAATATGGAATAAGAGGAGTTAGTATTATTATGAGTGACTACTTAGTCAAGGCTTTAGCCTATAATAATCAAGTTCGTGCCTACGCTGTGAAAACAACGGAGGCAGTAGGTGAAGCGCAGCGTCGCCATTATACATGGCCAACAGCTTCAGCTGCATTAGGACGTGCGATGAGTGCCGGTGTAATGATGGGTGCGATGTTAAAGGGAGAGCAGAAGTTAACAATAAAAGTCGAAGGTGGCGGACCGATTGGCGCAATCCTTGTGGATAGCAATGCCAAAGGGGAAGTTCGTGGTTATGTTACAAATCCACAAACACATTTTGAATTAAACAAATACGGTAAATTAGATGTCGCTCGTGCAGTAGGTACGGGAGGCACGCTTAGTGTCGTAAAAGACGTTGGAATGAGAGATCAATTTAATGGTCAGGTACCGATTGTATCAGGTGAATTAGGAGAAGATTTCACGTATTATTTTGTAACATCTGAACAAGTTCCTTCATCAGTTGGCGTTGGTGTGTTAGTAAACCCTGATAACACCATCTTGGCTGCAGGAGGCTTCATTATTCAGCTGTTACCAGGAACAGATGAAGCGACAATCTCAGCAATTGAACAGCGCTTGCAAACCATTGAACCTATCTCTAAGCTTATTCAACGTGGATTAACACCAGAAGAAATTCTTGAAGAAGTTCTAGGAAAAGATAACCTTAAAATTCTTGAAACCATGCCTGTGGAATTTAAATGTCAATGTTCTAAAGAGCGCATTGGTAATGCAATTATTAGCTTAGGAAAAGATGAAATTCAATCAATGATTGATGAAGATGGCAAAGCTGAAGCGCAATGTCACTTCTGTAATGAAATGTATCACTTTCCTGCAGAAGAGCTAAAAGAAATGAAAGAAGAAGCTATATAAATAAGTCTCTGAAAAGACACCGCATGCAGCCGGTGTCTTTTTCTTTTGAAGTTTGGTCTGAAAATGGTACAGTAAGGATATAATGGTCTAGAAAAATAGAAAAAAAGTCATTGTCACAAAACAAAATGATTGACAATTTAGAAAATAACTGATAAATTGTATACAAATTCAATAAAATTACTCGGGATTAGGAGTGGAGATATGGCACGCGTAGCAAATTCAATTACGGAATTAATTGGTCAAACACCAATTGTTAAATTAAATCGTTTAGTTGAAGAAGATATGGCAGATGTATATTTAAAGTTGGAGTTTATGAACCCAGGAAGCAGCGTGAAAGATCGCATTGCATTGGCAATGATTGAAGATGCGGAAGCCAAAGGCGTTTTAAAGCCTGGCGACACAATCATTGAACCTACAAGTGGTAATACAGGTATCGGTCTAGCTATGGTTGCAGCAGCAAAGGGATATCGCGCAATCTTAACAATGCCTGAAACAATGAGTATTGAACGTCGTAACCTACTTCGTGCATACGGCGCAGAGTTAGTCTTAACACCAGGACCTGAAGGAATGAAAGGAGCTGTTAATAAAGCTTCTGAATTAGCAAAAGAACATGGTTACTTCATTCCTCAACAGTTCCAAAATGAGGCAAACCCTGAAGTGCATCGTAAAACAACAGGTAAAGAAATTGTTGAACAATTCGGTGACCAACTGGATGCTTTTGTAGCTGGGATTGGAACAGGTGGAACAATTACGGGTGCTGGAGAAGTATTGAAAGAAGCTTACCCAGAGATTAAGCTTTATGCTGTAGAACCAGCTGACTCACCAATTTTAAGTGGTGGTCAGCCAGGACCTCATAAAATTCAAGGAATTGGTGCTAACTTCATACCAGGTGTGTTAAATACCGACCTATATGACCATGTTATTCCTGTGAAAAATGAAGAAGCATTTGACTATGCTCGAAAAGTAGCTAAAACTGAAGGTGTATTAGTCGGAATTTCTTCAGGTGCAGCAATTTTTGCAGCATTAAAGGTAGCAAAAGAATTAGGAAAAGGTAAAAAAGTGTTAGCCATTATTCCAAGTAACGGTGAGCGCTATTTAAGTACACCATTATTCCAATTCGAAGAGCAAACACAAGGTCAGTCTTGATAAGCTACGATAAATAATTCTTATTTAGCTACCCCCTTAAGTCATAGTAACTTTGTGGCTTAAAGGGGTAGTTTTTTTCATCTAGTGAATAACTTTCTAAAATCATGTAAAATAAGGATAGGTGATTCATTTTAGGAGAGTGAGCAAATGCAGCAACGAATGACATGGGGTGAATCGATTTCGATTCCTAAGGATAAATGGTTTAGTAAGTATCAAGAATTATCTGTAGATGAGCCGCATCATATATTGTTGGAAAGTGGGCGAGGCGGTAACTTTCATATTATGGGCCTTAATCCTATCGCTATTTTACGAGGAGAGTCTAACGAGCTTCATATTATAGAGCAAGGAAGAAGAAGTGTTGAAAAAGGTAATCCAATGCATTTAATGCGTAAATGGATGAAGAAGTACCAAACACCTCAGCGTAAAGAGCTACCTCCGTTTCAAGGCGGGGCCATTGGTTATATTAGCTATGATTACATAAGGTATCTAGAACATGTACCAACAATAGCAGATGATCCGTTAAAGATGCCTGATATTTATTTCTTAATTTTTGATGATGTTTTTGTATATGACCACCATAAAGAAGAGCTATGGATAATGGTTAACCATACAGATGAAGAGAATGCTAAAGCTCGTTTAACTTCATATAAAAATCAATGGTTGTCTGAAACGAAGTATACTCTTGTTTATGAGAAAGTGAAGAGTGTTAATACACACACAACTTTGTCAATGTCAGAAGAAGAGTTTGGTGTGGCTGTTGAAAGGATAAAGGAATATATTGGACAAGGTGATGTGTTTCAAGTTAACTTATCTGTAAGACAGTCACAGCCTCTTAATACACATCCAATGCATATTTACGAACAAGTCCGAAAGATTAATCCTTCTCCATACATGTCGTATATGCAAACCGATGAGTTTCATTTAGTGAGTTGCTCACCAGAGTTATTAGTTAAAAAATCAGGAGTTGAGCTTAGTACAAGACCAATTGCAGGAACACGGTCTAGAGGGAAGACAAACGAAGAAGACAGTGCACTGGCTAAAGAGTTAATTGAAAATGAGAAAGAGCGTGCGGAGCACGTAATGCTTGTTGATTTAGAGCGAAATGACTTAGGTAGAGTAAGTAAGTATGGGACTGTTTGTGTAGATGAGTTTATGGTGATTGAAAAATACTCCCATGTTATGCACATCGTATCAAATGTCAAAGGTGAAATTGCTGACAATAAAGACATTGTAGATGTAGTAGATGCAGTATTCCCAGGAGGAACCATCACAGGTGCACCTAAGGTTCGGACAATGGAAATTATTGAAGAACTAGAGCCCGTTCGAAGAGGTGTCTATACAGGATCAATTGGTTGGATAGGCTATAACGGCGAGATGGAACTTAACATCGCAATTCGTACAATGGTCGTTCAAGATGGTCAAGTACATGTACAGGCGGGAGCTGGTGTTGTTATTGACTCCAACCCTAAGTATGAGTACAAAGAGTCATTGAAAAAGGCTATGGCTTTATGGAAAGCAAAAGAGCAGAGTGAAAAAGAGTTGAGTGGAGGATGAGAACAGATGATTTTAATGATTGATAACTACGATTCATTTACATTTAATTTAGTACAGTATTTAGGTGAGCTAGGCCATGAGTTAGTCGTCAAGCGTAATGATGAAATTACAATTGAAGAGATTGAAAACCTTAACCCTGACTTTTTAATGATTTCTCCAGGGCCATGTAGCCCAAATGAAGCTGGTATTAGCTTAGAAGCAATTAAATATTTTGCTGGTCAAATTCCGATTTTTGGCGTTTGTCTTGGGCATCAGTCCATTGGTCAAGCATTTGGTGGAAATGTTATCAGAGCTGATAAGCTTATGCATGGTAAGACGTCAGAAATGCACCATGATGGAAAAACAATCTTTGAAGGGTTGGACAATCCGTTTACAGCTACTCGCTACCATTCTTTAATTGTAGAAGCTGGATCTCTGCCTGATTGTTTTGAGGTGTCAGCATGGACAGATGAAAATGAGATTATGGCTATTCGCCATAAAACTATGCCAATTGAGGGCGTCCAATTTCACCCTGAATCCATTATGACTTCATATGGTCGAGAAATGCTGCAAAATTTTATTAATACGTATCAGAAAAAGGGCGTGTAACCTTTGTACATTTATGTAAACGGAGAGATTTTAGAAAGAAGCAAAGCAACTATTTCTCCTTTTGATCATGGTTATATGTATGGCCTGGGTTTATTTGAAACAATGAGAATCTATAATGGTCATCCATTTTTATTAGATGATCATCTGAGTCGATTACAAAGTGGTTTATCGCTTTTAAATATTGAATGGACATATTCAAAGGAAGATATACTTATAATTCTTAATGAGTTGCTGCAAAAGAATAATCTCCAAAATGCGTATGTTCGACTAAACGTATCAGCAGGTGTAGGTGAAATTGGACTACAGGTAGAAGCATATACTCGTCCATCACTTATTGTTTATATGAAGTCTATGCCTGATAAGAAAACCCCTCTTATAAAAGAGGGGGTTATTCTTGAAACAAAAAGAAATACTCCCGAAAGTAATGAACGGTTGAAATCTCATCATTATTTAAATAATATCTTAGCTAAAAGAGAAGTTGGAAACGATATAAGTAAGGAAGGGATTTTTTTAACAAAGGAAAGGTTCTTAGCGGAAGGAATTGTTTCAAACCTTTTCTTTGTGAAAGATAACACCGTCTTTACTCCTGCTGTTGAAACGGGAATATTAAACGGTATTACTCGCCAATTTATATGTAAGCTTTTAAGTGTGAAGGGGATTTCTATTAAAGAAGGATTCTTTACACTATCAGAGCTTCTTGAGAGCGAAGAAATCTTTATGACAAATTCAATTCAAGAAATTTTTGCTATCCATAAAATTGGAGAGAAAGAGTTTAAAACGGGTGAACAAACGCTAACCTATACATTACAGCGACAATATGAGAAATATACTTCGCATTTATGGAGTAAAGAAGGCGTACGAAAGGAAGTCTTAGATGACAAAAACGGTAGTAAATAGTCAATTTATCGATTGTGGTTCCCATAAGTTAGATTATTCTACAAAGACATTGATTATGGGGATCCTGAACGTAACCCCAGATTCGTTTTCAGATGGTGGTTCATTTAACCATATCGATAAAGCAATTGAGCATGCTAAACAAATGGTCATAGATGGCGCAGACCTCATTGACATCGGTGGTGAATCAACACGTCCAGGAAGCGATAAAGTAAGTGTGGAAGAAGAATTAGAGCGTACAATTCCCGTTATCAAAGAATTATCTCGAACTCTAGACGTACCTATCTCTATTGATACGTATAAATCTGAGGTAGCAAAGCAAGCAATTGAAGCAGGTGCACACATTATTAATGACGTGTGGGGAGCAAAGGCTGACCCGGAGATGGCAAAAGTAGCTGCTGATTATAATGTACCTATCATCCTCATGCATAATAGAGACAATAAAAATTATCAAAACCTCATTCCAGATATGATTGCTGATTTATATGAAAGCATAAAAATCGTTAAAAGTGCTGGTGTAAAAGATAAGAATATTATTTTAGACCCAGGGATTGGATTTGCTAAGACAGTAGAGCAAAATATTGAAGCTATTCAAAATGTAGATAAGTTTACAGCACTAGGCTATCCTGTGTTGTTGGCTACATCTCGAAAGTCAACAATTGGACACGTCCTTAATTTGCCTCCAAAGGAACGAATAGAAGGAACTGCTGCTACTATTGGAATGGGTATTTCTAAAGGTATTCATATGACAAGAGTACACGATGTGAAAGAGATTGCTCGCTTTACGAAGATGATGGATGTTTTAGTAGGTAAAGGAGTAATCGAGAATGGATAAAATTTATGTGAATAATATGCGCTTTTATGGTTATCACGGCGTTTTTACTGAGGAAAATAAGTTAGGTCAACGTTTTAATGTAGATTTAACAGTAGAATTAGATTTAAAAAAAGCTGGACAAGAGGATGATTTAGAAGCAACTGTAAGTTATGCAGAGCTCTACGAAGTCTGTAAAAACATTGTGGAGAAAGAAACGTTTAAGCTGGTTGAAACTATTGCTGAGACCATTGCGTCAACGGTTTTATCCTCTTATCATCTAATTCAAGCTTGTACCGTAAAAGTATATAAACCCGACCCTCCGATTCAAGGTCATTATGATTCGGTTGCCGTCGAAATTACAAGGAGCCGCTAATGAACAATAGAGCTTTTATAGCCCTGGGGTCTAATATTAAAAGCCGCAGTAACTACTTAAAGCAAGCTGTTCAATCACTAGACAGTCATGAAGGCATTTTATTAGAAAATCTTTCTTCCGTATATGAGACGGATCCGGTTGGCTATACTAACCAAAGCGCTTTCTTAAATATGGTAGCCGAAATTAAAACAGAACTTTCTTCTCTAGAGTTGCTCGATGTTTTGCAGGCGATTGAGCTACAGCAGAACCGAAAAAGAGAGGTTGTATGGGGACCTCGTACGTTAGATTTGGACATTCTTCTGTATAATGAAGAGGTTATACATAGTTCTAGACTTATTGTTCCTCACCCTCGGATGACAGAAAGAGCATTTGTAATGGTCCCTCTAGCAGAAATTGCTAGTGACCTCATTATACCTATTGAGGATACATCGACAGTATACTTAGCGGAAAGACTAGCTGCAGAACAAGGGATTAAATTAATTGGTAACTTATATGATGTAACGGCTCCATAAAAACGTTTTTTGTTTTTAAGAGCCAGGAGGTTTACTTGCTTTTCTTAGTTCGTTACAATAAGAAATTGATAACCAAACATTATTTAGAATTCGATAAGGCCGAAAGTGCGTAAAGAAAAGAAGCGATATAATTACGCATTAAGGCAGTTGGATTACTATATCAAGTTGTTTTAGCTTGAGACAAGAACACACTGTAAGTCTAAAGCGATTTGACATAGAGAAACGACTGAATTTATAATAATTTTAAAGAAACGTAGGAATTGCCAGTGGAAAAGCTGGCCTTTTTTCTGTTTTAGAAAATTTATTAATACGATGGAGATGAGCACATAATGAATCATGAAGAATTAAATGATCAACTTCTCGTTCGTCGTGAAAAAATGAACAACCTTCGAGAACAAGGTATGGATCCATTTGGAAAACGCTTCGAACGTACACATACATCACAAGAGATAATTGATGCATATGAAGAACTAACAAAAGAAGCTTTAGAGGAAAATGAAGTTTCAGTTTCATTAGCAGGACGTATTATGACAAAGCGCGGAAAAGGAAAAGCAGGCTTTGCTCACGTTCAAGATTTAACGGGTCAAATTCAACTTTATGTTCGTAAAGATTCAGTAGGGGACGAACAATACGAAATCTTTAAAACAGTTGATATTGGTGACCATGTTGGTGTACAAGGCGTATTGTTTAAAACAAAAGTTGGTGAATTATCAATTAAAGTAAAAGACTTCACGCTATTATCAAAAGCTTTACGTCCTTTACCGGATAAATATCACGGCTTAAAAGATATTGAACAACGCTATCGTCAGCGCTATTTAGATTTAATTACTAATCCAGAAAGTAAACAAACATTTATCTTGCGAAGCCGTATTATTCAATCAATGCGCCGCTACTTAGATAATAATGGCTACTTAGAAGTTGAAACACCAATGATGCATTCAATTGCTGGTGGTGCATCGGCTCGTCCATTCGTTACTCATCACAATGCTCTAGATATGGAGCTTTATATGCGTATTGCAATTGAGCTACACCTAAAACGATTAATTGTTGGTGGCTTAGAAAAAGTGTACGAAATTGGTCGCGTCTTCCGTAATGAAGGGGTATCAACTCGTCACAACCCAGAATTTACAATGATTGAGCTTTATGAAGCATACGCTGATTACAAAGATATTATGGCATTAACTGAAAACTTAATTGCACATATTGCTCAGGAAGTATTAGGAACGACTAAAATCCAGTATGGGGAGTATGAAGTAGACTTAACTCCAGAATGGACAAGACTTCATATGGTAGATGCTATTAAGCAATATACAGGCGTTGATTTCTGGAAAGAAACATCTGTTGAAGAGGCACGTGCTCTTGCAAAAGAACACAATGTTGAAATTACAGAGCATATGTTATACGGGCACATTGTAAATGAATTCTTTGAACAAAAAGTAGAAGAGCAATTAATTCAACCAACATTCATTTACGGACATCCTGTAGAAATCTCACCATTAGCGAAAAAGAATGAGGATGACCCTCGCTTTACTGATCGCTTTGAGTTATTTATTGTAGCAAGAGAGCATGCAAATGCCTTCACGGAGTTAAACGATCCAATTGATCAGCGTGAACGCTTTGAAGCGCAGTTAAAAGAAAAAGAACAAGGTAACGATGAAGCACATGAGATGGATGATGACTTCATTGAAGCGTTAGAATATGGTATGCCGCCAACTGGTGGTTTAGGAATTGGTATTGATCGATTAGTTATGCTATTAACAAACGCTCCTTCTATTCGTGATGTACTGTTATTCCCGCAAATGCGCCACCGTTAATAAAAAAGACAGCTAATTGGCTGTCTTTTTTATTTATTATTATCTATTTTTTTTAATAGGTCTTTTGGATTTAATTTTCGAAAATTAAAAATTTTATATTGTGAAAACGTTTTCAGTTTTTATATAATAGATTTGTTATCGACTATAAACAAAGGGGATGGGCTTTATGAAAATTAATCGATGTTTTGTTGTTCTAATCGTTTTTGCAATGTTTGCCTCCGCTTTTTCGAGCTTCCCTATGCAAACGTTTGCAAATGCAGGGAAAGTAATTATTCATTATCAAGAAGCGCCGAATAACACAAAAGATTGGAACCTATGGATTTGGCCTGAAGGCGGGGAAGGGAAAGCGTACGACTTTACAGGGGAAGATGCGTTTGGAAAAGTTGCTGAGATTGAAATTCCTACAAACACCAAAAAGGTAGGATTTATTGTCCGGACAGATACTTGGGAAAAAGATGGGGAAGATCGCTGGGTTGATATCCAAAATGGTGAAGGGGAAGTATGGATAAAAAGTGGAGATAACACAGTATATAACGAGCCACCAGATGGAGAGTATCGTGATTTACCATCTTATGAGAACGTTAAAGTAACCATTCATTATGCACGTTATGATAAGAACTATAAAGACTGGGATTTGTGGGTCTGGCCAGATGGAAAGAGTGGACAAGCCGTTCAGTTTAAAGATGAAGATGATTTTGGAAAAGTTGCTACTTTTGAATTGAATGATCCCCAAGGTATTCAAAAGGTAGGGTTTATTGCTCGACAAAGCATAAATGGAGACGAATGGGGGAATAAAGAATTAGATAATCGCTATATCACGAAATTTAAAGAAGATGGATCAGCTGAAATTTGGATTGCTCAAGGAATCGAGCGTGTATTCTACGATCCAAGCCAAATTGATTTAAATCCAAAGATTGTTGGAGCTACTATTGATAAAATGAATGAAATTACGCTTCAAACAAACGTTCCATTCGCTATAGAAGAGGCAGATAACTCTGGTATTACATTAGAAGGAGTAGAAATTAAGGAAGTGATACCATTAAATAAGGAAGAAAAAACAACGAACAAGGTTCGAGTTGTGACGAAAAATAACTTAGATTTAACAAAGGTATATAAGATATCGAAATCCTTGTTTGGAAGCGCGACGGTTGAAATTGGAGCAGCAGTGCGTTCTAAAGAATTTGATGACATGTTTTATTATGATGGAAATGACTTAGGAAATACGTATAAAAAAGATAAAACGTCTTTTCGCTTATGGGCTCCTACTGCTACTGAAGCTAAACTAGTCTCATATAAAAGGTGGGACTCAACTAGCGGAACAGAAATTCCACTGAAAAAAGCAGAGCGAGGTACATGGACTACACAATTAAAAGGAAATCAAGATGGATTAATCTACACGTATAAAGTTAAAATTGGAGATAAGTGGAATGAGGCTGTTGATCCGTATGCACGTGCTGTAACTGTAAACGGAGATAAAGGTGTAGTGGTAGATTTAAAAACCACAAACCCAGAGAAGTGGCCAGCGAAAAAGCCATTCTTGAAAAACCGCGAAGATGCTATTATCTACGAGCTGCACGTACGGGATTTATCGATTGATCCAAATAGTGGAATTAAAAATAAAGGTAAGTTTTTAGGCATTACTGAAGAAGGAACAAGAGGACCTGGTGGAGTTAAAACAGGATTAGATCATATTAAAGATTTAGGTGTGACGCACGTGCAGTTTATTCCTATCTATGATTACCGCACAGTGGATGAAACAAAATTAAACGAGCCGCAGTACAATTGGGGATATGATCCAAAGAACTATAATGTGCCGGAAGGTTCTTATTCTACAAATCCATATGAACCTAAAGTAAGAATTAAAGAAATGAAGCAGATGGTTCAATCACTGCACAAAAATAATTTACGCGTAATTATGGATGTTGTGTATAACCATATGTATGCTGTAAGTGAGTCAAACTTTAATGAGTTGGTACCAGGTTACTATTTCCGATATAATGAAGATGGAACGTTAGCTAATGGAACAGGTGTTGGAAACGATACAGCATCAGAGCGTAAAATGATGAGGAAGTTTATTGTAGACTCTGTAAAATATTGGGCAACAGAATATAATTTAGACGGTTTTCGCTTTGATTTAATGGGAATTCATGATGTAGAAACCATGAAAGAGGTACGAGACGCTTTAAATAAAATTGATCCGAGTATTATTGTTTTAGGAGAGGGTTGGGATTTAAATACGCCTTTACCTGCTGACCAAAAAGCAAACCAGAAGAATGCAAACAAAATGCCAGGCGTAGCGCATTTTAATGATGTTATTCGTGATGGTTTAAAAGGTAGTGTATTTTATGATGAAGATAGCGGCTTTGTAAATGGCAAACAAGGTATGGAAGACACGATGAAAAAGAGTATAGCAGGTGGCCTTCAATACGATTCTTCAACATCTACTTATCAAGATCCTGAACAAGTAGTAACTTATGTAGAAGCCCATGATAATCATACTTTATGGGACAAACTACTATTAACGAATCCAAATGCTACTGAGCTTGAGCGTAAGCAAATGCATAAGCTTGCTTCATCTATGGTGTTAACTTCACAAGGAGTGTCTTTCATACATGCTGGTCAAGAGTTTATGAGAACTAAAGGTGGGGACCATAATAGCTACAAATCACCAGACTCTGTAAATCAACTAGATTGGGAGCGGCGTTTAGCATTTAATCAAGAGGTTGAATATATGAAAGGTTTAATTGAGATTCGTAAAAAGTATCCAGTATTTCGTATGACAACTGCCTCTGAGATTCGTCAGAACCTATCATTCTTAAATGCACCTAAAAATGTAGTAGCTTATACATTGGAAGGTAAAAACAAAAATCAACTAACTATCATACACAATGCCAATTCCAATGAGATAAAAATGAAAGTCTCTAGCAAAGGCAATCTATCCCTGCTTGTCGATGGAAAAAAAGCTGGTACAAAGTCTATAAAGAAAATAAAAAGTGATAATGTAACTGTACCGGCTTTTAGTACATTTATTTTAGAAGGTAATACTTTTAGGAAGTAAAGTTTAACTATTACTTAGAAAAAGATAGTTTAAAAGCTGTCTTTTTCCTTTTTATTCAACTGATATAACGAATAGAAGATATTAGAAAATTTAAACTTATTATTTTGGTATTGCTATATGATAATATGTCTGTTATATTTATAAATGTCCTTGAGAGACACAAACGAATCTCAAAGGAAATAAAAAAACTATTGACACTGAGTTCGAAACTTGGTAAGATAGAAAAGTCGCTTAAGAGCGACGGTTGAACTTTGAAAACTGAACAAAGCGAAAAACGCAACGTTAATTTTTTAAACTTTTATGAGCAAGTCAAACATTTCTTCGGAGAGTTTGATCCTGGCTCAGGATGAACGCTGGCGGCGTGCCTAATACATGCAAGTCGAGCGAACTGATTAGAAGCTTGCTTCTATGACGTTAGCGGCGGACGGGTGAGTAACACGTGGGCAACCTGCCTGTAAGACTGGGATAACTCCGGGAAACCGGAGCTAATACCGGATAACATTTTCTCTTGCATAAGAGAAAATTGAAAGATGGTTTCGGCTATCACTTACAGATGGGCCCGCGGTGCATTAGCTAGTTGGTGAGGTAACGGCTCACCAAGGCAACGATGCATAGCCGACCTGAGAGGGTGATCGGCCACACTGGGACTGAGACACGGCCCAGACTCCTACGGGAGGCAGCAGTAGGGAATCTTCCGCAATGGACGAAAGTCTGACGGAGCAACGCCGCGTGAGTGATGAAGGCTTTCGGGTCGTAAAACTCTGTT
>NZ_LWBK01000019.1:0-78034 GCF_001614195.1 Bacillus sp. VT 712
GGAGCACCCGACCACGATCATCTACAAAGCAAGCAAAATGTTTTCGCTTGGCAATGTCAATTCCTACTACGAGTGTATTCTCGGTGACTTGATTTATTTTCTGATTTTGTTTAAAATCCACTTTGGAGGCCTCCTTGGTTAACTAAGTTAGGGGTCAATTCGCGCTATGATTTGACACCCCGTATCATACCAAGAGGGCTCTTTTTTGTTCAAGTCCCCGAAAATCCTTCTAACAGGAATGCTCCTTAATCAAATTTTTTTGATTTATTGTGTAAATGCAAGGTAGGCTTTTTCAAAGTTAGAATAAGTTGTTTTGCCTCTAAGAAGTGGATCATAGTTGAAGAATCGTTTAAATATAAGCTCTTTAGCTTCATGTGCTTTCATCGTTTGAGTGTTCATAACTAGTTGAAAATAAGAAATAAAGTACTCTACTGAAAGGTTTCCAGAATTGTTTACTCTCACTTGTTCATCACCTTTACTTTCTTCATCAAATTTTCTTGATGAATTAAGCATAGATGGAAATTTCAGATAAATCAAGTTATTTAATCAAATTTTTTTGATTTATTAAAATTGGCTTATGCCTCAAGACGTTCATACTTTTTTATTTACCGCTGATACTAAAAAAGTCTTGAAAATTATTTCAAACAATATTATAGTTCACATAAACATATAAGCAAATTATTATATATTGATTCAGTTGTGAAGGGGAGGTGTCATAATGGAAACTAAAACGGTCGTTGAAATCGAAAAAGCGGCTCAAATTTTAAAGCTGCTCGGTGATAAAACGAGATTATCTATGATGAAGCTGATGGAACATAGTGAGTGCTGTGTATGTGAATTCGTTGATATTTATGGTGCAAGTCAGCCAGCAATCAGCCAGCATCTCCGCAAGCTAAGAGATGTAGGGCTAGTAAGAGAAAGACGAAAAGGACAATGGATTTTCTATTCGCTTAATAAAGAAAGCGAGAATTATCATTTTATACTTAGTATACTCGCGTCGATACCAAGCCAAGATCAACGCTTAAAAGAGTTAGAAGAAAAAGGGCTTCGTATTAATTGTTGTGAGTAATTGGAGGTAATAAACAGTTAGAATAAATCTATAAATATCTATAAAAAACTATTGATTTTTCATACATTTCATAATATAATAGAATTATCCACTAATTCAAAGGAGAATGAAATGTATGAAAAAATACAGTATTGGTCAATTCGCAAAAGAAATCGGAGTAACAGTTCAGACTTTGAGAAATTGGGATAAGACAAATAAATTAAATCCACAATATACTGCACCTTCTGGACACCGTTATTACTCTCAACAACAACTTGAATATTTTCTTGGTTTACATTCTCCTGAATCAGAATCGAGAATAACTATCGGCTACTGTCGAGTATCTTCTCATAAGCAAAAGGATGATTTGCAGAGACAAGTGGAAAACATGGAATCATACTTACTGTCTCAAGGTAATCCATTTAAGATTGTGAAAGATATAGGTAGTGGCATAAACTACAACAAAAAAGGGTTAAATGATGTTATTGATTTAGTCCTAAATTACAAAGTAGATAGAGTTGTAGTTTTATACAAAGATAGGTTATTACGATTCGGATTTGAACTCTTGGAAAATTTATTTGCTAAATACGGAACAAAGATTGAGGTTATCGACAATACTCCAAAGACAGATGATCAAGAGTTGGTCGAAGATTTAATTCAAATTGTTACTGTATTTAGTTGCAAATTACAAGGGAGACGGGCGAATAAGGCTAAGAAATTAATTAAGGAGTTGAAAGAGAATGATACTAGCAAAGAAGATACGAATTAAACCAACTAAAGAACAAGAAATTCAACTATGGAAATCTACTGGTGTGGCAAGATGGGTATACAATTGGACATTAGCTAGACAACAAGAAAATTATCAACGAGGGTTGAAATTCTTATCTGACAATGTTTTAAGAAAAGAAATCACACAAATTAAAAAACAAGAGGACTTCCAATGGTTGAGTGAAGTATCAAATAATGTAGCTAAACAAGCTGTTAAAGATGCTTGTGATGCATATAAGAGATTCTTTAAAGGTTTGGCGAAACGTCCAAGATTCAAGTCTAAGAAGAAATCTAAACCTTCTTTCTATAATGACAATGTGAAACTTAAAGTAAAAAAGAACACGGTGTTAATTGAAAAAGTAGGATGGGTTGCAACTTCTGAGCAAGTCCCAATGGGAGTGAAATATACTAATCCTAGAGTATCTTTTGACGGAAAGTATTGGTATATCTCTGTTGGAGTAGAGCAAGAACAAGTAAAACAAGAATTAACGAATGAAGTAATTGGAGTAGATTTAGGAGTTAAAGAATTAGCAATTTGCTCGAATGAAATGGTGTTCAAAAACATTAACAAAACAAAAGAAGTGAGAAAGATTGAGAAACGTTTACGTAGGTTACAGCGAAGCGTTTCTCGAAAATATGAGATGAATAAGGAGGGAAACCGATTTGTCAAAACATGTAACATTATAAAAATCGAAAAGCAAATACGAAATCTACACAGACGGTTAGCTAACATTAGAAACAACCACATTCATCAAGCAACAAATACAATCGTGAAAACCAAACCTTGTAAAGTTGTGATGGAAGATTTGAATGTAGTTGGAATGATGAAAAATCGTCATTTAGCTAAAGCAGTAGCCAAACAAAAGATGTATGAATTTCTCCGTCAAATGAAATACAAATGTGAAAAATACGGAATTGAATTTATACAAGTTGGACGTTTCTTCCCATCTTCTAAAACATGTTCGTGCTGTGGACAAATTAAATCAGATTTAAAATTATCTGATAGAGTTTACAAGTGTGACTGCGGATTAGAGATAGATAGAGATATGAATGCTGCGTTAAACTTAGCTAAATATGGAGAATTAGTAGCTTAGTCACTTACAAGA
The DNA here is from genome assembly GCF_001614195.1 of Bacillus sp. VT 712. Classification (NCBI taxonomy): domain Bacteria; kingdom Bacillati; phylum Bacillota; class Bacilli; order Caryophanales; family Bacillaceae; genus Bacillus; species Bacillus sp. VT 712. Next base: position 2,923 of record NZ_LWBK01000019.1, read on the forward strand.
CACTACTAATGTGTAGGGTTCGTTGTACCCGAATTAACGCCTGTGGAGTATCATATCAAATGTGAGTAGCTTCGGCAAAAGCAGATACAAAGAAACAGGAAATAAACATTGCTTATAGATTTTTATAGGTTTTTGGCAACGGGTTAAAATTTGACATCAGTTGTTTTAGCATCACTGATCTTTTTGGTGACTTTAGTGTTTGTTATCTGGCAGCCAAAGAATTTATCGATTGGCTGGTCGGCGATAGGGGGAGCAGTTATTGCTCTTCTAGTTGGCGTTGTTAACTTCGGTGACGTTTGGGACGTAACGCAAATTGTTTGGAACGCTACGTTAACGTTTATTGCTATTATTATTATCTCATTAATTTTAGATGAAATTGGCTTTTTTGAATGGGCAGCGCTTCACATGGCGCGTGCTGCTGGTGGAAATGGTATTCGTATGTTTGTGTACGTTTCCTTACTTGGAGCGTTAGTTGCTGCATTTTTTGCAAATGACGGTGCGGCCCTTATTTTAACGCCGATTGTACTTGCAATGGTTCGAGCATTGAAGCTCGATGAAAAGATGGTATTTCCGTTTATTATTGCAAGTGGATTTATAGCTGACACAACATCGTTACCGCTTGTGGTAAGTAACTTAGTAAACATCGTGTCTGCTGACTTTTTTGGTATTACGTTCTCAGAATATGCGTCTCGCATGATTATTCCAAATTTCTTTGCACTGTTTGCGAGTATTTTAGTACTGTATTTATATTTCCGAAAAAGCATTCCAAAGCGCTATGATGTAACCCATTTACAGGAGCCAGTAGCAGCGATTAAAGACCAAAAAATGTTTCGTTTATCTTGGTTTGTCTTAGCTCTGCTTCTAGTCGGTTACTTTGTAGGAGAGTTTATAGGCATGCCTGTTTCTATTATTGCAGGTATCATTGCCGTATTCTTCTTGCTTATGGCAAGAACAAGTCCTGCAGTTCAAACAAAAACTGTATTAAAAGGTGCACCTTGGGCAGTTGTCTTTTTCTCAATTGGTATGTACGTAGTTGTGTACGGTCTTCGTAATGCAGGGCTTACTGAAGTGTTAGCAAACGTTATTCAAGCAGTTGCCGACCAAGGATTGTTCGCGGCAACAATCGGTATGGGCTTTATTGCAGCGATTCTATCATCCATTATGAATAATATGCCGACTGTCATGATTGACGCATTAGCTATTGATGCCACTGCGACATCTGTAACCATTCGAGAAGCACTTATTTATGCCAATGTTATTGGATCTGATTTAGGTCCAAAGATTACCCCAATTGGTTCTTTAGCTACTTTATTATGGCTTCACGTTCTTTCAACAAAAGGAGTGAAAATTTCGTGGGGCACGTATTTTAAAACAGGTATTATCTTAACCATCCCAACATTGTTTATTACGCTTGTTGGTTTATATATTTGGTTACTCATACTTTCATAACAGACAAAAAAGGAGATGCTACACATGACAAAAAAAACAATTTACTTCCTATGCACAGGTAACTCTTGCCGTAGCCAAATGGCAGAAGGTTGGGCAAAAAAGTATTTAAGTGATGAATGGAATGTATACAGTGCAGGTCTTGAAGCACATGGGTTAAATCCAAATGCTGTAAAAGCAATGAAAGAAGCAGGTATTGATATTACAAATCAAACATCTGATGTAATTGACCCTGAGATTTTAAACTCTGCAGATTTAGTAGTGACGTTATGTGGTCACGCAGCTGATCACTGTCCAGTGACGCCACCACACGTAAAGCGCGTGCACTGGGGCTTTGATGATCCAGCAAAAGCAGAAGGAACAGAAGACGAAAAATGGGCGTTTTTCCAACGAGTACGTGATGAAATTGGAGCTCGCATCCAACGTTTTGCTGAAACTGGTGAGTGAAAAATAGATAAGTCGAGAGCTAGCCTCTCGACTTTTTATATTTATTGGACAGGAGGAAACTAAGTTTTTGGTCCAAGATTCATATAAATAGTGATACAAATCATATATTTTTAAGGTGTAGAGGATGAACAGTGAAAACTATCAATCCCTTATTTATAATCGCATTTTAATTGGTGGTACGTTAGATGTAAAAGAAATGATACTGGCAAATCCAGTAGATATAATCTATGATTTGGGAGCAGAGGCTCTCGAACATGATGAACCAACACTGCGTGTACCCATGCCTATAGTAGATGATAAAGAGCGACAAGACGAATCAATTGAAAGAGCTATCCGTGCAGTTGTTTCATCATATAAAGAAGGTAAGAAAACCTATTTCCACTGTGCAGGTGGGAGTAATCGTACAGGTACAGTAGCGATGGGTGTATTACTGGCCCTTGGAGAAGCAGAAGCAGGTAGCATAGAAGAAGCAGAGAAAAAAGCGAAAGCTACTAGATCAAAAATTAATATAAAACCTGAAATGAAAGCTTCTCTTCAACGCTTATTTCCTAATGCTTAAAGGCGTTGATAAAATGTTAGGTCAGACGTCGTTTTTACGTGTATAAAGTGTTGAAAGCTACATTCTTTGAGTTTAATAGCAGAAAACGATATACTTGACGAAGTGAAGATTTTTAAGTCAGGGGGAATCATTGTTATGAGTTTTATGCCTAAAGCTATTTTCTTAGATATGGACGGTACGATTTTAAACCGCTCGAATCGAGTAACAATTGAGACAAAAGAAATTATTGATGACCTACGTGCACAAGGAATCTTCGTCTTTATTGCAACAGGAAGAGCTTTTGATGAAATAGCAGAGCTAGTGCCTGAAGGCTTTGAAGTAGATGGATTCATTACATCCAATGGTATGGCAGGACATGTGGGAGGCGAAATGGTCTTTAAGCATTCACTGTCACGCGAATTGGTTGAAAGAGTCATTGAAAAAGCACGGGAAAACCAAGTTTATTACGAATTATTCCCATATGGAGCACCGCGAATGACGCTTCAACAAGACAGAGAATATGTTGAACATGAAGTTCGTGAGCCAAAGCCAGAAAGCGTTGAAATTAATGAATGGCTTTCAAGAAAAAAAGCTATCGGAGAAGAGATTCAGTGGCAAGAGAAAATTGAAGGCAGTGAATTCTCCAAGTTTTATTTCTTTGCTAGAACCTATGAGCATATTAATAAATGGAAAGCGGAGCTTGAAGAGTTAAAGCAAGAGATGGATTTTACAATGTCCATTTCATCGCCTCATAACGTAGAGGTGATGGTTGCGAATGTTAATAAAGCAACTGGAATTCAACAGATGCTCAAACACTTTAACTTACCGCATGAAGATATTTTAGGTATCGGAGACAGTAATAATGACCTGCCAATGTTTAAGTACGTTGGATATGCAGTAGCCATGAAAAATGCCGGTGACCATATTAAAGATATTGTAGATGACGTGACAGAGTATAGCTGTGATGAAAACGGCGTTTATCATTATCTTTCTAGATTTAAAGTGGAAAAAACCAATTCGATTATGCCAAACGCATAATCTAAGAAGTTAACGAGATTCTTTGCTCGTTAGCTTTTTTATGTATGAAAAAAGTTATAAAATCGAAACCTAATATTAATAAAGTCAACGTGGTGGCTAGTCGTTTACTATGTAGTTATGATTATTATTTCTTATTTAGGTTCATTTGGCGGAGAGCTTGGAGTGTTAGGAAACCCTTTAAATCTATTTTTAATTGCTGTTATTTCCTTAATAATTTACTACTGGGCAAAACATTCTGGCTTGCCAAAAGCCATTATTGATGAAGATGATTAACAATAAGCACCCTGATACGTTACGTATCAGGGTGCTTATTTAAATAATTGGTTTGTTCATTTTATAAGTTGGATAGCAGTAATAAGGCGGTCTAGGACCAATTTTTGGCATGGACCACGAATTATTAATGTACACCATTTTTACTTTATCATCTGATTGATTTACTAAAAGCAGCTGTACTTCTTTATTAAACTCATATTTCACTCTGTTCATCTCCTCGTACTAAGAACTTGTTGATTCCCCTCCGTCTACGTGCAAAACTTGCCCTGTAACGAATCTCGAATCATCAGATGCTAAATATACATATGTTGGAGCAAGTTCAAACGGTTGGGCTGCACGTTCGAGTGGATTAAAAGAACCAAATACGGCCACTTGGTCTGAAGAAAAGCTAGCTGGAATAAGAGGTGTCCACGTTCGACCAGGAGCTACGGCGTTCACGCGAATTCCTTTTTTTGCTACGCTTTTAGCTAAAGCGCGCGTAAAGCCAACGTTTGCAGCTTTCGTTGCAGTGTAGTCAATAAGCTGTTTTTCACCTACATAAGCAACAACCGAAGCTGTATTAATAATTGAGCTTCCTTCTTTTAGATGTGGAAGAGCTGCTCGCGTCGTATAGAAATGAGAATAGATGTTGACTTTAAACGTTTCATCAAACTGTTCATCCGTAATATCTACAAGGTCTAGCTGCTGAAATTGAATGCCCACATTATTGCAAAGGATATCAAGCTCACCAAACGTTTCAATTGTTTGGTCAACAATGGCAACGCACTGCTTTTTTTCTCTCAAATCACCAGGCAACAACAAACAGCGCTGACCGAGTTCTTCAACTCGAGATTTCGTTCGATTTGCATCTTCGTGTTCGTTTAGATAGGCAATGGCGACATCAGCGCCTTCCTTTGCAAATGCAATGGCAGCGGCTGCACCAATTCCGCTATCGCCTCCCGTAATTAGCGCAACTTTTCCTTTAAGTTTCCCGCTTCCTTGATAGTTTGGGTTTTCAATAATAGGAAGGGGAACCATTAATTTTTCTACACCCGGTTGACTAAGCTGACGCTGTTCGGGAACATTGATGGGAATTTCTTTAAACTGGGTAATGTTCCCATAGTTTGGGTAAAGGGGATAAGGATCATTTTGCATTTCGCTCTTGAATTTTTCTTGCAATTCTTTAATTTGACGCAGCTGTTCTTGATCTCTCTCGTTCATATAAACCTCCTATAGAACAAATTTACTTCTATAGCATCTCTATGCTCACTTTGATAAACAAATGAAGAGAATATTTTGTAAAAGGGGAGTATTCATAAAAAAAGTAGGAACATAACGCGTGTTATGTTCCTACGTGATAAAGTTATTCTTTCATTTTTAATAACCGTAAACTATTTAAAATAACGAGTAAGGCTGCGCCTGTATCACTTAATACGGCAATCCAAAGCGTCAGCCAACCAGGGAAGATAAAGATTAACGCAATAGCTTTAATGATAATAGAAAACCAAATGTTTTGCTTGATAATCTTTAAAGCTTTGCGGCTAAGTTTTATGGTGTGCGGAAGCTTCTCTAGATTATCAGCCATGAGAACGATATCTGCTGTTTCCATTGCTGTATCGGTGCCAGCTCCACCCATTGCGATGCCGAGGTCAGCGGTAGCAAGAGCAGGAGCATCATTAATTCCATCACCCACCATTGCGGTTTTATAACCTTCAGCCTGCAGCTTTTGAATTGCTTTGACTTTGTCTTCTGGCAAGAGGTTAGCAAAATATCTCTCTACGCCAGCTTCTTTAGCAATAGTTTTAGCAGTTCCTTCATGATCACCTGTTAGCATGACAGTTTGTTTAATACTTGTGTTTTTTAAGTTTTGTAAAGCGGATACAGTTGTGCTACGAATGGTATCTGCTACGCTAATCACACCTAAAAGCTCTTTTTCTGTTCCTACAATAATAATCGTTTTCCCGCTTTCTTCAAAACGCTCAACGTGAGTCTGCAAATTCTCAAAAGTAGTTCCTAGTTCAATGAACAGCTTTTTATTTCCAGCGTAATAATTAGTTCCGTTGATGGTTGCCTGAACACCTTTTCCGGTAATGCTTCTAAAGTTAACTCCGTCTAACGTATCAACGTTTCTTTCATCCGCGTATGTCACAATAGCTTTTGCAATGGGGTGATTAGAATAAGCTTCAAGGGTTTTTATAACAGCAAGTAAGTCTTGTTCAGATTTCAATGCAATTACATCTGAAACAGCTGGTTTTCCTTCTGTTAGTGTGCCGGTTTTATCAAACGCAATAGCGTTTATAGCGCCAGCTTTTTCTAGAAAGGTTCCGCCTTTAATTAACACACCATTTTTTGCGGCGTTGCCAATAGCTGATACAATCGCGACTGGTATGGAAATAACTAAAGCACAAGGGCACGCTACGACTAAAAGCTCAAGTCCTTTATAAAACCACTCACTCCATAGTCCGTCAAAAACGGGAGGGAGAACCATAACGAATAGCGCTAAAATAAAGACAATAGGTGTATAAATAGCGGCAAACTTATCAATAAACGCCTGAGTAGGGGCTTTTTTCTCCTGAGCTTCCTCAACTAGATGAATGATTTTTGAAATCGTTGTATCTTTCACTAGCTTTGTTACTTTAATTTCAAGAGAGCCGTTTTCATTAATTGTGCCAGCATATACGGTATCACCAACCGCTTTATCAACGGGAATAGACTCTCCTGTAATAGGAGCTTGATTAATGCTAGAATCACCTTGGATAATCTCTCCATCTAAAGGAATACGGTCTCCTGGTTTTACGACTAGAACATCACCAAGGGCGACGTCTTCAACCGCTTTTTTGATTAAGGTATTGCCGGTTTTTACCCAAGCATCAGGAGGGGCTAAATTCATCAAGTTACGAATGGAGTTTCTTGTTTGTTCAATTGATCTTGTTTGAAGCATGACGCCTAAAGCAAAGAGCCAAACAACAGTAGCACCTTCTAGCCATTCTCCAATAATTGCTGCTCCGAGTGCAGCAACGGTCATTAAGACATTCATATCGAGTGAACGGCTTTTAATCCCGTAGTATGCACTTTTTGCGGGCTTGTAGCCGCTAATAATCATCGCGATGGCATATAAAACGTTACTTATTAATAATGGAATTCCAAAGAGAGAGCTGGTGAATCCCAATGCAATAAGTACACCAGAAGTAATTACCGGAAGCGTATTTGTTTTTTGAGAAGAAGAAACTGTTCTGCTACTCGTAATCAAGGTAGCCGTATAGCCGGCTTTTGATATTTCACGAATAATCTCTTCTGTAGGGGTGTCGTGCTCTACCTGCGCTTTTCCAGTTGAAAAGTTGACGCGAACATCTTGAACGCCAGATATATTTTTTAAGTGATTCACAATGGTATTTGCGCATGCTGCACAGTCCATTCCTTCAATTAGGTATGTCTTTGAGTTTTGGTGATGAAGAGGTTCAATGTCAAAACCAAGCTTTTCTACCTGACGTATAATTGGAGAGAATGCAGATGAATGAGCAGCGGAAACCTGTAATTTTCCTGTGCTGTAATTTAGGTTTATTTCATGAATGTCATGTAGATTTCGCAAGCTCTTTTCAATGGTAGCAGCACACGATGGACAGTCCATTCCATAGACGCGATACGTTTCAATTTGTCCAGGGTTTTCTAGATTAATAGACTCAGAGGGCTCACTAGTACAACAAGATGAATGCGTATGATGCTTTTGTAAACTGGCGCTGCTTGAACCGCAGCAGGATGCTGTTTGTGTTTCATGCTGTTCTTGGCAACAGCTTTTTTCTCCTTTATAACTTTCTCGATCGGAATGTGCCATTTCTTTCAACTCCTCATAGTATACAAAAAGCTTAGCTCGTTACGGATGAATCGTTCTTAAACATCGTTACAACCAATTGCTTAATGTGCTCATCAGTTAACGAATAAAAAGCAAGCTTACCATCTTTTCGATAGCTCGCAATATCTAAATTGCGTAATAGTCTTAGGTGATGAGAAGCAGTAGCAACCGTACATTCCACAATATTTGCCACGTCACATACGCATAGTTCATCACTTTGACAAAGAGCAAGTACAATTTTTAATCGTGTTTCATCAGCTAATGCCTTGAGTGTTTTTGTGACTGCTTGAATGCTTTCAGTATGAATCGATGGCTTAATTCGATTGACTTTTTCTTCGTTAAAACAATAAATATCACAGCGATCCTTTGCCATAGAAATCTCCCTTCATTCAAATAATCGTTTGAATATAGTATATTACAAAGATAATAAAACGTTCAAACAAATATTTGAATGTAAATAAGATAAGTACACAAAAAAGAGTTTGGGACATAACAAAATGATTGCTTCTAAAAGACGAACACTAGCTGTTCCCATCTCTTTAGTTTGTCTCAACACGTTCGTTCCATTCCACCCTGTTTCCAACATTGTTTTCACAATCAACAAAAAACCTGAATGATTAAAAGTTATGAACTCTCAATCGTTCAGGTATAGTAAGGACTGAACTACTTATGTCTCAGTCTCTTTCACTCTTATCATTTTAGGTTCTTTTTAATGTACTTTACAATCTTGTGAAGCTCTGTTACTGCCGGGCGGCCAAATGGGCTGGTTTGCTGCTGTTGGTATAAAAGCTTGCCATTTTCGTCAACAAGGAAATAAGCAGGTTCACCGTGCGTTCCGTGATCTTCGTATGGAGAATCCTCACTATGATAGTATACGTCGAACGCTTTTAATGCTGTTAAATCCTTGTCTTGTAATATCGGAAACGCCAAATCATTTTTTTCTGCTAGTTCTTGCAAGCTTTCTTGTTGGTCGGTTGAAATTGCTAATAAATGCACGTTTTGTTCATCAAAGAAACCTTTATGCTCTTGAAAATCTTTTAATTCACTTTCACAAACTGGACACCATGCTCCGCGGAAAAATACGATTAAATGCCAGCTTTTATGTTCCTGTTGATGCTGATCAAACGAAAATGTTTCACCTGTAATTGTTGGTAGTGTGAAGGTAGGAATTGTATCTCCTAATTGAAACTTTGCCATTATGAATCTCTCCTTTAATACAAATTTGAGTAACTACTTTGTAAGCTATATGTATAGTACCCGGAATCCTAAGATTGTAATCTAAAAAATAGATATTCCTTTTTATAGAAAGAGATGAAACTTTAGTAAGGTTGAGTTAGGATATAAACGGAGGAATACATAGAATTCAAACTAATAGTGAAAGGAGAACCCACGATGTACATAACGTATCATACACCAGAAGAACAAGATTTAAGCGAGTTAATGGTCATTGAAAGACTGGGCTTCACTCCTGAAGAAGCGGCAACTGAAAGCGCAATGAAAGAAAGAATCCAAGTTATAGCTGATTCGTTTATCATTGCGAAAGATAAAGAAGGGAAAATTACTGGATACGTCGTAGGCCCAGTCATTCCTACACGTTATTTAACGGATGATTTGTTTGAAAAAACGAATCTAAATCCAAAGGAGGGAGGCTTCCAAAGCGTACTTAGCTTAGTTGTTCATCCGGATTATCGAGGGCAAGGTATTGCTCGTAAACTATTAAATGAGTTAGAAGCTGTGTGCGTGAACCGGAAAAGAGAAGGGATTACGCTTACTTGCTTAGAAGAACTCGTTTCTTTTTATGAAGAAAACGGTTATCGTAATGAAGGGAAATCAAACTCAACACATGCAGGTGAGGTTTGGTTTAATCTCGTAAAAGAAATGTTGTGAAAATAGAGTAGGTTCGAAGTGTGGGTTGTTTTCTATACTAGTAGTACAAATGATTTATGAATATGCAGAAATATTCACAAATATGCTTAGGAAGTATTGACAATACAGTTTTTTCTTCATACAATTGAAAATGATTATCATAGTCATTCGAGAGGGGACAACACGGTGTTTAAGAAGAAATTTTATTACAGTATTTTTATAAGTATGCTTTTATTATCAGTTTTTTTAACAGCTTGTACTAATAGTGCCAGCGAGGTAAAAAAAGACGATAATATGTTAACGATGGCTTGGCCGAGAGATGTGGGAGAAATGAATCCACACGTATACAATCCGTCCCAATTATTTGCACAATCGATGGTATATGAACCATTAGTAAGTTATCAAGAAGGCGGGAAATTACAGCCTGAGCTTGCTGAATCTTGGGAAATATCTGAAGATGGCAAGAATTATACGTTTCACTTACGTAAAGGCGTGAAATTCTCTGATGGCACTGATTTTAATGCAGAGATTGTGAAAAAGAATTTTGACGCAATTCTTAAAAATAAAGATTTACATAGCTGGTTAGGCTTTATGAACAAAATTGACCAGGTTAATGTAATTGATGACAACACGTTTCAACTATCTTTAACCGAACCTTACTATCCAACAATTCAAGAGCTAGCAGTTGTTCGACCAGTTCGCTTCTTAGGAGAAGCAGGTTTCCCTAAAGACGGAGATACGTCAAAAGGTGTTGAAAAAGAAGTGGGAACAGGGCCTTGGATTTTAGATGAATACAAAAAAGATGAATATGTAATTTATAAGCGAAATGAGAACTATTGGGGAGAGCTTCCAAAAGTTGAGAAAATTAAAGTGAAAGTAATTCCTGATGCAGAAACGAGAGTGCTTGCTTTTGAAAAAGGTGAAGTAGACTTGCTCTACGGTGAAGGCTCAATTAGCTTGGATACGTTTAAACAATTAGAAGCGAATGATACCTATGAAACAAGCATTTCAGAACCTGTTGCAACAAGACAGCTTGTCATGAACACGAAAAAGGAACAGCTTGCAGATGAGCGCGTTCGTCAAGCACTACAGTATGGTTTTAATAAAGCAGCAATGGTTGAAGGCGTGACGTCAGGCGTAGAGGAGAAAGCGGATAATATTTTACCGACGAATTTTCCATATACAAAAAATCTTGACGCCAAACCAGTAGATTATGATGTGAAAAAGGCTGAAGCGTTGTTAGATGAAGCTGGATGGAAGTTACCAAAAGGAAAAGAAGTGCGAGAAAAAGACGGACAGCCACTAGAAGTGGAATTAATGTATGACTCAGCAGAGAACATTCAAAAAACAATGGCTGAAACGCTGCAGGCTGAATGGGCAGCTCTTGGTGTAAAGCTAAACATTGTTGGCGTGGAGTTAGCTGAGCAAGTTCAGCGATTTAAAGGTAATGAGTTTGATATTAACTTCTTTAGTAACTATGGGGCTCCCTATGATCCTCACACATTTGTAAACGTTGTGGCTTCAGACGGTTACGGCTTTAAGGAAGCTATTTCAGCTTACCCTAACAAAGATGAGCTGATTAAACAAATGGTAGAAGTTCCAAAAACAACGGATGAAAAAGAACGACAAGAGTTATATACATCAATTCTAACATCTTTACAAGAGCAAGGGGCGATTGTACCTATCTCTTATATTAAGAAAACAGCAGTCTATCAAAAACAAGTAAAAGACTTTACTTTCCCTGCTAATCGAGATGAACATCCATTTGCAGGTATTAACATTAAACAGTAAGTAGTTAAGAGGTGTGCGTTATGGGCTATTTTATACTAAAACGAATGATGTCAATTGTTCCTGTATTTCTTTTTGTAATGCTTATTACAACTGGAATGATTCATCTTTCGTCTGTTGATCCAGCTGAAGCATATTTGGCAGCAGCCCATATCCAGCCAACAGATGAGATTTTAGAGCAAAAAAGACAAGAATTTGGATTAGATCATCCATTTTTTCTTCAATATGTACATGCAATTATCAGGATATGCCAGCTCGACTTCGGCATATCCTATCTTTCAAATCAGCCGGTTTTAGATGAAGTAATGGTCCGCTTGCCAGCTACGCTGCAGCTAGCTTTTGGAAGCTTTGTAATTGCGATCATTGTCAGCGTCCCTTTAGGGTTTATCGCTGGAATAAAGAAGAATAGTGCTGTTGACCATATCAGCCGAGTCATCTCTTTTTTCGGAGCATCTATTCCTACATTTTGGTTAGGATATATTTTAATCTTTTTCTTTTCTGTTAAGCTTGATCTGTTTCCGGTGGAAGGGGTTGGGACTTGGAAGCATCTTGTGTTGCCAGCGATTACCCTTGCTATTCCGCTAATTGCTATGTATACAAGGCTACTGCGTACGAGTGTTCTAGAGAACTTAGAAGAACCCTATGTGTTATTTGCTAGAACACGAGGAATTAGTGAGAGGGTAATTATGACAAAGCACGTCTTACGGATTGCTATTTCTCCAATGATTACGGGACTTGGAATGAACCTTGGTAAGTTGCTTACAGGAACAATCATCGTTGAATCGGTCTTTTCGTGGCCTGGGTTTGGCCGCTATTTTATTGAAGCAATTTTTAATCGAGATATTCCTGTCATTCAATGCTATGTGTTAATTGCGGCTGTTTTATTTATTGTTAGTAGTTTGATTGTGGATTTAATTCAAATGTACATTGATCCTCGGATTTCAAGGAAAGAAGGATAGTAGTGATGAAGTTAGGCATTTATAAACTATTTAAATCTCAAAAGGTAATTGCAATTTGTTCGATTATATTAGGGATTCTTTTTATCACTGCTATATTCGCTCCTTTCATTGCGCCTAATGATCCAATTGCTGTTAATCTAGCTCATAAGCTTCAGTCACCGTCTTTTGAATATCCGCTTGGAACGGACCATCTAGGTCGCTGTACGTTTTCACGTCTTTTATATGGAGCGCGCATTTCATTGGGGTTTGCGACGCTTATTTTCGTTTCATCACTGGTAATAGGGTTATTGGTGGGAGCCTTTTCAGGATATAAAGGTGGTTGGATTGATCAGTTTTTAATGAGGCTATGCGACGGTATTATGGCGTTTCCAAGTCTAATTCTTGTTCTTGGACTTGTTGGTATACTTGGACCAGGACTTTCACAGGTTGTTTTTGCCTTAATCCTTGTGCAGTGGGCTTATTACGCGCGGATGTTTAGAGGAATGGTACTGAGCTTAAAAGAACAAAATTTTATTGCTGCTGCGAAAGTTAGCGGTTCATCACAATGGAAGATTATTCGAAAGCATATCATCCCAAACGTACTGCCTCCACTTGCTGTCATGGGTACACTCGAAATGGGATGGGCCATCATGGATATATCTGCAATGTCTTTTCTTGGACTAGGAGTCCAGCCTCCAACACCAGAGTGGGGCGCAATGATTCATGAAGGGAAATCCTATATTCGAACAAACCCTGAACTAATGCTGTATCCAGGCTTAGCCATCATGCTTGTCGTGGTTACGTTTAATTTATTAGGTGAAGCTTTATCAGAGCGATATGGAAGCAAACGTCAGTTCTAAAAGGAATGAAGAAGTTGGAACATATTTTACAAGTGAAGAATTTACACGTATACAAAAAAGCAGCGAGTGGCCACACTTCTTTGGTTCAAAATATTAATTTAAATCTAAAGCGTGGCGAAGTGCTAGGATTAATAGGAGAAAGTGGCTCAGGAAAAACTGTCACCAGCACAGCAATCCTACAGCTGTTTCAGCAAAAAAACGTACATGTCGATGGGAGTATTCTTCTAAACGGTAAAGAGCTTAACGGACTGGATGAAAAAGAAATGCGTACCGTTCGTGGTAAAGAAATTGCCTTTATCATGCAAAACCCAATGAATGCTTTCACACCGGTTTTTACAATTGGGCATCAATTTGTTGAAACGATTCGCTCTCATACAAAATGGAATAAGAAACAAGCTAGAGAGATGGCTGTGGAAGCGATGAAAGCCGTCAATTTACCTGATCCAGCCAGCATTTTAAAGCAGTATCCTTTTCAGCTAAGTGGGGGCATGCTTCAGCGCGTGATGATTGCTTTTGCGGCTTGTTTAAATCCAGCTGTTATTATTGCAGATGAACCGACAACTGCTCTTGATGTTTATAATCAAAAGAAAGTATTACTTCATTTAAATAATATTCGCGCTGATTATGGGTCAGCTATTTTATTAATTTCGCATGATTTAGGCGTGATTGCTGAAATGGCTGATCAAGTAGCAGTTATGAGAAAAGGTGAAATCGTAGAACAAACAGATGTATTTAAATTATTTGATTATCCAAAGCATGAGTATACGAAGAAGGTTTTACAATCTAGACCCATGTTAAATCTAGATTAATCATTAATTCGTAAAGAGGTGAAGAAATGACTTTATTACAAGTGAATAACGTTAGCCATCGCTATAAAAGCAGGAGTTTTTTTAAAAAAGAAAGCCATTCAAGAGAAGTGCTTTCTGATATCTCATTTTCTATAGAAAAAGGAACATGTCTAGGACTGCTTGGGACAAGTGGAGCCGGTAAAAGTACGTTAGGGAAAGTAATCCTTGGCTTAGAACAGCCTGAGCATGGTGAAGTCTTATTTCAAGGTCAGAATCTTTACAAAGCAGATAAGAAAATTCATCAGCAAATTCGCCGTGATCTTCAAGTGGTGTTTCAAGATTCATATTCTTCGGTTAACCCCCGTTTAACAGCAGAACGCATTATTGCTGAACCGCTAGAAAACTACGAAAGCTTAACGATAGCACAGCAAAAGAAAGCTGTTATCGAACTGTTGGAAAGAGTAGGACTTAGTGAAAATGATTTGAAGAAATATCCTCATCAGTTTAGCGGTGGACAGTTGCAGCGAATTAATATTGCAAGGGCAATTGCATTAAAGCCAAAATTAATTGTATTAGATGAAGCGGTTAGTAGCCTGGATATGGTGACCCAAACATTAATACTAGAGCTATTGCAAGGATTAAAAGAAGACTTCCAGCTATCTTATCTTTTCATTACGCATGATATTAAAGCTGCGTATACAATCAGCGATAGAATTGGAGTATTAGAAAAAGGAAAACTAGTACAACAGTATGATTCAAAACATGAGTTTTTCACTTCGGAACATTCAGCAGTGAAAGAAATGAGAAGCTCGATTCTTGCAGAGCATCCGCGCTTTCGTTCGATTGGAACAAAAGAAAAAGCGTATGCCCATGCGTAAAAAAGCCTTGGTTTTTATAATCAAGGCTATTATCTTTGAAAAAGGAGCGTGACCTATTGAATTATCGTACATATCTTGCTCTCGCAATTCCACTAACGATTTCAACGATGACGACGCCTTTATTAGGAGCTGTCGATACGGCTGTGGTTGGGCGACTTTCAGACCCTGCGTATATTGGTGGTGTAGCAGTTGGAGCACTTATTTTTAATACATTATATTGGCTGTTTGGTTTTTTGCGCGTTAGCACATCTGCTTTTGCAGCACAAGCTAATGGAGCCAACAGTTCTGAGCAAGGAATCCTTGCGTTGTCCCGTCCATTTTTAATCGCTCTAGCGGTTGGACTTATTTTTATTCTGCTACAGGTACCGATTCAGCGTGCAGCTTTGGCAATTGTGTCTCCAGATGCAGCCGTAAGTCGATTGGCTGTTGAATATTTTACAATTCGCATATGGGGAGCACCCTTTACATTAATGAATTATGTGATTTTAGGCTGGCTGATGGGAATGGCTAAGATTAAGCAATCTCTCTCATTGCAAATTATAACGAACGTATTAAACATGACGCTTGCCATTCTATTCGTAGAGGTCTTTTCTTTTGGAGTAAAAGGCGTCGCAGCTTCTACATTAATAGCGGAAGTCACAGCATTTATTTTAGGATTATTCATTGTTTCTAAAGCATCTCCGTTTAAGTGGAAAACACCTTCAATAGGTGTTCTATTCGATACAGCATCCGTTAAAAAAATGTTTAACGTGAATAAAGATTTATTCATACGTACGATTTGCTTGTTAGTTGTTATTAACTTATTTACAGCTAAAGGAGCTTCGTTCGGCACAGAATTTTTAGCAGCTAACGCGGTGCTATTTCAAATTCACTATATTATGGCTTACTTCTTTGATGGCTTTGCGAATGCTTCAAGTATTCTTGTTGGAAAAGCAGTGGGGTCTCAGGATCGAAGTTTGTATATCCAAACTTTATCTCTATCGAGGAAGTGGGCCGTCATTGTAGCTTTTGTAATAGCCGGGGTATACACAGCTTTCTTAGAACCAATCATTAAGCTTTTTACAACGTTACCTAGCGTTATTACGCTTGCTACTGAGTATGGAGTGTGGCTCATTTTATATCCGTTTGTAGCTTGTTTAGGGCTTGTCATGTACGGCGCATTCACCGGAGCAACCTATATTGCACCGATTCGAAACTCAATGCTTTATGCGATGCTTTTATACATCGTTGCACAGGTAGTAGCGACGCCGATATGGCATAATCACGGGCTTTGGCTAGCATTTACTTTATATACGGTTGGAAGGTCGGTATTTTTAGTTATGTATCTTCCTAGCTTAAATAGACGATTTTTAAGTCAACAGAACGCAGCTTAATAAATGTTTCAAAGGGTAGAAAATTGGAAAGAAATACGTGCATCAGTTATTCTGTAAATAGAATAACTGATAGGAGGCAATATAGATGATTACAGAACAGGATATAAAGCACCTTAAGCGCTGTGTGGAATTGGCTGAAAGCGCGCTTGAAGAAGGAAACCAGCCATTTGGTTCTATTCTAGTTTCAGAAGATGGCAACGTGCTTTTTGAAGACTATAACCGTATTTCAAGCGGTGACGATACGCAGCACCCTGAATTCTCAATCGCGCGCTATGCAGCCGAGCACTTATCAAAAGAAGAGCGAGCGCGTGCAATTGTTTATACATCAGGTGAACACTGTCCCATGTGCTCAGCTGCGCACGGTTGGGTTAGGGAAAATTATCTATGCAAGTTCATCGAACCAGCTAGCCCAGTGGCTGCACGAGCTAAACGTTGCTCCGTCACCTGTGCGTAACCTATCGATTGAAGAAGTGGTGAAGGGTATTGAAGTAGATGGACCTGTCCCTGAATTAGCTGAGGAAGTTCGGAAGTTGCATGTGAGGCTTCATAAGAAATAATGAGAGTAAACCTGCTGAAGATGATCAGCAGGTTTTTTATTGTATATGCTGTTTCAATTAATCTTAAATTTTCGTACAATAAAAAATAGTAAGATAAAAAAGGAGAAGGTTATGTTAAAACCTATTGGTAAACACATTTATTATTTAGATCATCAGCCTGAAACGGACCGACCTTTGCTAGCAGCTGTTGTTGGGGAGAAGCACTGTCTAATGATTGATAGCGGTAATTCACCTGCTCATGCTGAACTGTTCCAAGTGGAGCTTCAAAACGTTACGGAAAAAAAGATTGATATTGTCGCGCTTACTCATTGGCACTGGGACCATACGTTTGGACTACAAGCTATTGATGCTGTAAGCGTTGCACATGATTTAACAAAAGCTAGATTAAAAGAATATCAGTCGTTTGCATGGGATAACGAGGCGCTAGATCAACGAGTGAGAGATGGAATTGAAATTGAATTTTGTCAGGAGATGATAAAAAAAGAGCTTCCTGACCGCTCTAATTTACATATTCAAACACCTGTTATTACATTTGATAAAAGCTTAGAAGTTGATTTAGGGGGCATAAGCTGCCGAATCGAGCATATTGGAGGCGACCATGCAGAAGACTCCTCAGTCATCTACATTCCAGAAGAAAAAATGGTGTTTTTAGGCGATTGTTTAAGCCCTGACTTTTATAGCGGAAGCTGGAGCTATGATTCTAGTAAGTTAGAAAAGGTTATCGAACAAGTACGCTCTTACAATGCAAACTGGTATGCAACATCTCATGATCATGTAGAAACAAAAGCTGAGCTCTTTAAATATCTCGACCAGCTACAGCAGCTATCCAAAATTGCTGAAGATTATCTGTCTGAACAAGAAATGCTTACTAAGTTTAAGGAAGAGGTACATAGAAGTCCTAATGAAGAAGAAAAAGAGCTACTGGACTATTTTCTACAAGGTAACCGAAAGAAGGAAAAGCAATGAAAGTATTAGAACTTAATCAACATGATTTGGAATTAATTGAAGCGGCTAAGCAAAAGATTACGGCACTGTATGAAGATGATAAGCATCATGTAGGAGCAGCTATTCGCTTAGCAACAGGTGAGATTATCTCTACTGTTCATATTGAAGCGTACATTGGCAGAGTGACCGTTTGTGCAGAGGCCATCGCTATTGGAAGTGCCGTTTCAAATGGGTATAAAAGCTTTGATACGATTGTAGCTGTAAGGCACCCTTATAGTGATGAAGAAGATCGAACCATTCGAGTGGTGAGCCCATGTGGAATGTGTCGCGAGCTTATTTCAGACTATGCACCAAACTGCTACGTGATATTGGAAGTAGACGGTAAATTAGTGAAAACGACAATTGGAGAGTTACTTCCTCTTAAGTATACAAGAAGATAAAAGAAGTAATGATTAATGCTCGGAAAGTCTGCTAAGGAAAAGTAGGCTTTTTTTAATGAAGAGGTTACTTTTTAGTGACTATATTACTTGGAAGTACGTACTTTTTTTTATCTCTTTATACGCGTCATAATGAATACATATCTAATGAATGTGATTGTTTATAAAAGCTTATAAATGGTTAATTTACAGAATATAATCGTAAAAGGAGATGCAAACAATGAAAGAAATACTAAAAGGTAAGCTTGGATTCGGTACAGCTCCACTTGGGAACATGTACAGAAACATTCCATTCCAGAAGAAGAAGCCATAGCTACAGTAGATGCTGCATGGGAAAATGGAATTCGCTATTTTGATTCAGCACCTTTTTACGGAGCAGGATTAGCAGAAATTCTACTGGGAAAAGCACTATCACATCGAAATCGAGATGAGTATGTCTTAAGTACAAAAGTTGGACGAGTCATCTTAGACGAGTTAGAAGATCCTTCAGCTCGTGATTTTGGTGAAAAGGGTGGCCTGTTTGAATTTGGAAGGAAAAATAAAATTATTAACGACTATAGTGCAGATGCAACGCTCCGTTCCATTGAACAAAGTCTAGAACGTTTAAAGACTGATCGTATCGACTTTGTTTATATTCACGACGTAGCGCAAGATTTTTACGGAGACGAATGGCTAGCTCAATTTGAATCAGCAAGAACAGGGGCTTTTCGAGTGCTGACTCAGCTTCGTGAAGAAGGGGTTATTAAAGGTTGGGGGCTTGGTGTCAACCGTGTCGAGCCGATTGAAATAATGCTTGAATTAGAAGAAGCAAAACCAGACGTATCGCTTTTAGCTGGGCGCTACACGCTTTTAGACCACGAACGTGCACTAGAACGGGTAATGCCATCAGCAGTAAAACACAACATGGCTATTGTAGTAGGGGGGCCATATAGTTCCGGAGTTCTTGCAGGTGGCACACATTTTGAATACCAACCAGCATCACCGGAGATTATAGCCAAAGTTGAAAAGATGAAAGCAATTGCTGAGCGTCATCATATTACCATTAAGTCTGCTGCTTTACAGTTTGCACTTGCAAACCCTGCAGTGTCGGCTGTTATCCCAGGAGCTAGCCGACCTGAGCGTATTTTAGAAGATAAAGAAGCATTAAATACAGCAATTCCAGCCGCTTTCTGGGAAGAAATGCGTAAAGAAAATCTTGTGGCACCACATGTACCACTACCGGCTAACTAAGTGAAAAAAACCTCATTTTTCTACTTGTGTAGAGATGAGGTTTTTTTATTTGATAGGGTGCTAATCACTCCAACATACTCTTAAAAGCATTTATATGATAAAATAATACAATTGAGCAACGCTATTTTAATGAATTAAAGATATAAGGTGATTAACTAAATGAAGGTAATTATTGCAGAAAAACCAGATCAAGGGCTAAAGCTAGCGTCGCCTTTTTCGTTTAAAAAGCGGGACGGCTATGTGGAGATTGCCCCGAATCAGTTGTTTCCAGAAGGAGCATATTTAACGTGGGCAATTGGACATTTATGTGAGCTTGTACCACCCGAAGAGTACGATCAAAAGTGGAAAAAATGGTCGCTTGATACGCTCCCGATTGTGCCCACGCAGTTTCAACATCGCGTAACGAAGTCAAAGTGGAAGCAGTTTTCAATTATTAAAGATTTACTACATAGACAAGAAGTGAATGAAGTTATTATCGCAGGTGATGCTGAGCGTGAAGGGGAGGCAATCATTCGAATCATCCTAACGCTTTGTAAAAACAGCAAGCCGATGAAGCGCCTTTGGATTTCTTCGCTAACGCCAAAAGCAGTGATAAACGGTTTTGAAAACCTGTTAGAAGAACAAGAAACAAGAGATATTTATTACGAAGCGTTAAGCCGAGCGTGTGCGGATTGGTTAATCGGAATGAACGCTTCTAGAGCATACACGCTCTTGCTTCAGAAAAAAGGAATTTCAGACGTTTTTTCGACAGGACGAGTGCAGACGCCCACGCTTGCTTTGATCGTTAAGCGCGAGCATGAAATTGAAAATTTTAAGTCTGAACCGTTTTGGGAAGTGCTGGCTACGTTTAATATGGACAACAAAATATATCACGGTAAGTGGCATAAAGACGGTGATTCTCGCTTAACTGATGAGCAGATGGCCCATAAAATTATGCAGTTTTGTAAAGGGAAAAATGCGGTTATTGATTCCATTGAAAAGGAGCGCAAAGAGTTTCAAGCACCGTTTTTATTCAACCTTTCCTCATTACAAGCAACAGCTAATAAAATGTTCAAATACTCACCGCAAAAAACGCTTGAAATTGCGCAAAAGCTTTATGTGAAAGGGATTATCTCTTATCCAAGATCTGATTCGAGCTATGTGACAAAAGAAGAAGCGGGAATGTTTCCAGATACGCTTGCAAAGATTAGTGAGCTTGGTGCATTTAAGGAATTTTTCCCTCTTCCTATTGAGTCCATTATGAATAATAAACGGTATGTAAACGAAAAGAAAGTAACGGATCACTATGCCATTATTCCGACAGAGCAGGTGACAGATCCAGCTAAAATGTCAGGGGAAGAATCCAACATTTATACGCTCATTGTCAAAAGATTAATTGCAGCACACTATAAGCAATCCATTTTCGACTATACGACCATTCACACGCTCGTCGAAGGACGGGCAACGTTTATTTCAAAAGGAAAAGAGCAAATCCAAGAAGGCTGGCGCAAAGTTATTTATGGGAAGCAAAAAGAAAAAGACGCAGATGAGGATGAGCAGGACCTTCCTTCACTAGAGGAAAAAGAAGAAGGAATTGTTCAGGATGTAAAGGTGAAAAACGGAAAAACACAGCCTCCAAAGCGCTACACGGAAGGTCAGCTTATCACGCTAATGAAAACAGCTGGAAAGCATTTAGATGACAACGAGCTTGTGAAGGTGTTAACCAAAACGCAGGGGCTAGGGACAGAAGCCACACGTGCAGGAATTATTAGCGTTCTTCGCGATCGCAAGTATATCGAAGTGAAGAAGAATCAGGTGTTTGCCACGAATAAAGGAAAAGTACTAATTCAATCAATTGGACCAAGTATTCTTGCATCACCTGAAATGACGGCCAAGTGGGAGCAGCGTCTTCATGAAATTGGTCAAGGAAAAGCATCTTCTCAAGAGTTTATGGAACAAGCGAAGAAGCTTTCTCTTAAGTTAATTGAAGATGCAAAGGAACAAAGCAACCATTGGTCATTTGACGGATTTGATCTCAGTGAGTTCAAGCAAACAAGAGGTAAAAAAGGTGGAAAAGGTAAGACGACTGGAACAAAAGTAGGAAGCTGCAAAAAATGTGATGGTGACATCGTTGACAAAGGAACGTTTTATGGCTGTTCTAATTACCAAAGTAATCAGTGCAATTTTACATTTTCAAAAAAAATTCTTGGGAAAACGATCTCGCAAGCCAATGCGAAAAAGCTGTTAAAAGACGGGCAAACGAACCTCATAAAAGGCTTTAAAAAAGGAGACAAGATCTTTGACGCGAAGCTTGAGTTAAAAGGAGATAAGACTCAGTTTTTGTTTGAAAAATAAAGAGTAGCTACACAATCAGTCACTAGACTTGTTGTGTAGCTACTTTAATTAATATAAGATTTGAGATCCATTCTCATAGCCTTGCTCAACTGCAACCTTAACTGTTTCTGAAGTACATGTATGAGTTTTAACCTGCTAGTTTCTAGCTCCATTTTAAGTTCTCCTTTTTATGACGTTTATTCTAATCTTTCCATTTCTTTTAGAAGTCTGTCATACCGGGCATCTCTTTCTTCCACTTCTTTCTTCAGATAAGATTCCTTTTCTTCATCAATTACAATATAGCTCGAGTCTGTACTAAACACATACGTTTTACCGTTTTCTGTCTTGTAGCCTATTATATTATCTAAAATGGTTGTACCGCTGTTCTTTTCATAAAGATTATAAGAGGTTGGAGGCCTTCCAATTATGTATTTATTATCAGCAAAACCTACGACATCATCTCTTCCTAAGCCAACAGCAGC
The DNA here is from genome assembly GCF_001614195.1 of Bacillus sp. VT 712. Classification (NCBI taxonomy): domain Bacteria; kingdom Bacillati; phylum Bacillota; class Bacilli; order Caryophanales; family Bacillaceae; genus Bacillus; species Bacillus sp. VT 712. Next base: position 24,949 of record NZ_LWBK01000019.1, read on the forward strand.
ACTAATAACGAGCAGAGTAGTACCAATTGCACCTAAGGTAAGAATAATCCCTAAAATAGATAAACCTACTACAACTACCGAGCTGATTAATTTCTTCATTCTTTAATCACCTTTAATATAGTTTGTTGTTATTTACTTAATTGTATAAAAAAGGTATATTGGTGTACAGGAATAAATTATTTATTTATAGATTGCTTCATTGGAAGCAGTACTACGAATCTACTTAAGTAGTTAGCTTAGCAAAACATGATTCTCAACAGATAAAACATGTATGGAAAGATGAATGAATTACTCAAAAAAGCCTGCATCCAACGCTAAGGGTGCAGGCTTTCATTACAATTCACGCGCAATAAATCGATCAATGATATGGACCGCTTCTCTAGCACCGCCACACTCTTGAAAGCTTCGGTTAATGGTTTGAATACCTTCTTTGTATTGCTCATTAGCAAGCACTTCGTTTACCGCTTTTTTGAGCGTGTTTGAATTGACGTGCTCTTTTTGCAATCTGTATCCCGCTTCTAGTTCTGTTAAGCGCTGGGCGACCATCGGCTGGTCTTTATCATGCGGGATGACCACCATCGGAACGTTAAAATGAATAGCTTCATTTACGCTGTTCATGCCTCCGTGCGTAATAAACACATCTGCGTGCTCAAGGACCTTGAGCTGAGGCACGTAAGCGGAAATGATAAAGTTTTCAGGTGCTTCTTTAATTTGATTCATGTCAGCTCGTTCACCTGCAGCGATGACAACTTTACCATCGAAGTTTGCAAAGGCATCAATGCACATGTTAAAAAACTCTTCAGTGTGATCAAGTACGGTTCCCATTGAGATAAACAGAACTTGTTCGTTCTTTAACATGTCAATAGGAAAGTTATCCTTATCAGCACGATTAGGAAAAGTCGGACCGATGAAGACCTTCGATTCATCAAATTGCTCATTGTTAGGCTGGAAATATGAGCTCGTAAACACAAATGTTAAATCAGCAGAATTGTTCATAAACTGCTGGATATTTTCTGGTTCCACACCGTACTGCGTCTTCATTTTTTCAAGAAGATTTAGCGCTTCTTCATTTGGTTGTAAGTGAGATAGAGGCATGTTTTTGTGAAATTCCTCTGGAAATAAAAAGGAGGCTGATGAGCACACGCCAGGAATTTGTAAGTAGTCTCTTACAAGCTGGCCAGCACCAAATTTTTCGTAAAATACAAAATCAAATATAAATGTCTCAGATAACTTCTTTGTCACTTCTAACGTATCCATGGAGTTTTGAATATTCACGTTTAAAAAGGTATGTAACCCTTGTGTTGAATACGTATCAATTTGCAGTTTGCTTAATAAATCAGGCTGAAGGTGGACGGTTGCTCCTGCACCTTCTAAGCGTTCCTTGAATTTTCCAGCTGTAATATAGTGGACGCTATCACCTCTTTCTGTAAAAGCTTTTACAATACCAATAGTAGGATTGACATGTCCTTCTGCAGGGAAATTAACCATTAAAATGTTTGCCACTTAAACCACGGCTCCTTATCTATATACTTAAAATCTATTAGATGATGATTTTAAGCAAATGTAATAAGCTCCCCATTCATAAATAAATGGTAGGCAATGGAAACATTTTTATCATACTTTTTGAAAGGGTGCAATAAATATGGTTGTTATGGTAACGGTATCCAGTATAAATGATTTGTTTGGCATAGGAAAAATGAGTCAATAGTAATAGTTTAAGTGAAAGAAGTGGGTATAATAAAGAAAAAGTAAAGTTTAAGAAATTACAAACATTAAACTTGTATGATAATCCTATAAATGGTATATTTCTTTAGGCTGAGGACATTACTTATATACTGTTATGTACTTATAAAAAGATAGTAAGAGGGAGGAATTAACTATGAGTAACCAGCAGGCTGCACAAACTCCTAACGTAAAAGCTTTGCCGATTATTGCTTCGTTTCTAATCGCTGGGTTCATCGGACTATTCAGTGAAACAGCTTTAAACATGGCTCTTCGTGACTTAATTATTGGCTTTGGTATTCATGAGACAACAGCACAGTGGCTTACAACAGGATACTTATTAACGCTTGGTATTTTAGTACCAATTTCAGGCTTCATTCTTCAATGGTTTACAACAAGACAGCTATTTACTGCGTCGCTTATCTTTTCCATTATTGGAACGTTTATCGCCGCAATCGCACCAACATTTAGTGTATTAATGATTGCTCGCGTGGTGCAAGCCATTGGAACAGCTCTTCTTTTACCCCTAATGTTTAATACCATTTTGGTCATTATTTCGCCTCATAAACGCGGAAGAGCGATGGGGATTATCGGTCTTGTGATTATGTTTGCACCAGCGGTTGGTCCAACAGTATCAGGTCTGATTTTAAAAACACTTACGTGGCACTGGATTTTCTGGATTTCGCTGCCATTACTACTTGTGGCTTTGGTGTTTGGATCATTTTTTATGCAAAACATTACAACACCAACAAAGCCAAAAATTGATATCTTGTCCATTATTCTTTCAACAATTGGCTTTGGTGGCATTGTGTACGGCTTTAGCAGCGCTGGAGAAGGCGGTGGCTGGGGAAGTACCGAAGTGATTATTGCCCTTGTAGTTGGGATTTTAGGTTTGATAGTCTTTTCAATTCGTCAAGTGAAAATGAAAGAACCAATGCTTGATTTAACAGCATTTAAGTACCCAATGTTTGTTATTGGGCTTCTCTTAATTTTAGTTTCGATGATGGTTATTTTGTCATCCATGATGATTTTACCGTTATACTTACAAACATCATTAGCTCTATCAACATTTGCAGCCGGATTAATGCTTCTTCCAGGAGGAATTGTGAACGGACTTCTTTCACCTGTAATGGGTGGACTATTCGACCGTTTTGGCCCTAAGTGGTTAGTTATTCCTGGTCTTATTATTGTAGTAGCGACAATGTTTGGCTTTTCAACGATTTCACTTGAAACGTCAACAGCGCTTATTGTTGCTTTGCATATTGCCCTTATGATTGGCGTTTCCATGATTATGATGCCGGCTCAAACAAATGGTTTAAACGAGCTGCCACCAGAGCTTTATCCACACGGTACAGCAATTATGAATACGCTGCAGCAAGTAGCAGGTGCAGTAGGAACAGCGGTTGCAATTTCAATTTTATCGTCAGGTTCTAGAAGTTTTATGGAATCTGTATCAGACCCAACAGATCCATTAAATGCAGTGCTTGCGTTTACCAATGGTGTTCAAAACGCTTTTATCTTTGGTGCGATCGTCGCTGTTGTTGGCTTGATTATTTCGTTCTTTATTAAGCGAATTATTGTAGATAATCAAGAGCAAGCACATTAACATGATGAAAAGAGTAGTTCAAAATCGAACTGCTCTTTTTTATTTGTATAAAAGTAAAAAATAAATAAAATTCAAGTATATGTAAAGGCGGGGTTACATGTCCAAAAAATAATCAATATAATACTGCTGGTTTCCATATCAGCTTACTCACTACTACATCTAATTCTCCAAGAGAAAGTCCAGTGAACGAAACAGGTAAAGCTGAAGAAGAGGTAAAAGTCACTACAATTGTTTCGAAAGAAGAAAAAGTCAAGGAAGAGTTAAAGGTTTGAAAATAGAAAACAAAATGAAATTAAGATTTTTTTATTATTTACAAGAAGGTTTGAAAGAGGCAAGAACAAGAGAATTTAGATAAGAAATGAAAAGGAAGCTGGGTTTAATGGCCTAGCTTCCTTTATTTGTGAAAAGAAAATGAAGTTTTGTATTGCCAGCTACTAATCGAAACGTTCTTCTTGGATTATTTATCGCTACAGCAGATTTAGGTGTTTCATTGGGCAGTGTGGTTATGGGACCCGTTGCGGATGCTTTATCCTATCCGGTCATGTACACGGTTTGTGCAGGATTAGGTGCTTTAATGATTCTATTTTCTTATGACAAGCGTAACCAATTTGTTAATTAAATACGCTTATTCCATAGAGTGTGATATGTTATACATATTGATTTGGTAAGTTTTTACCATCTTTTTCAGCTAAGGTGTATAAAATGACGAATCTTTTCAATACTGTTACAGATATGTAAAATTGATCGAATTACTTTCTTTTTAGAAGCATGTTCGATACAATGCCCTCAAGATGTTTTCTAAACGAAAGCAATTCTTTGAAAAGACGAAAGGAGCTCTATTAGCTATGAAGAAATTGAAATACCCTTTCATCATTGGACTACTTTCCGTAGCCCTTGCAGCATGTGGCTCAAACGATGCTAGCGACAGTGCTGATAAAAAAGAAGATTCGAAAACAGCTCAAACGGAAGAGCAGCAGGAACAAACAAAAGAACAAGAAAAGCAAATGAAAGAAATGCAGGAGAAATTAGAAAAGCAGCAGGTAGATGAAAAGAAAACCGTAGCGCTTGTAAATGACGAAAAGATTTTAGGATCTGAATATAACCAAGTGCTTCAAACATCTCAAATGCAAATGCAGCAAATGGGGCAAGACCCAACAACAAAAGATGCAGCTAAGCAGGTTAAAAATCAAACAATCGATAGCTTAGTAGGACAAACGCTGCTCATTCAAGATGCAACGGAAAAGGGTTATAAAGCATCAGAAGACGAAATTAATAAGCAAATTGAAGATGCTAAGAAGCAGTATGATTCTGAAAAAGAATTTAACAATGTATTAAAGCAAGCAGGTCTTAATATGGATCAATTAAAAGAACAGTTGGGTGAAAGCATTCAGTACAATAAATATGTAGAAAAAGAAATTAAGGCTGAAGAAGTAACAGATAAAGAAGTGAAAGAGTACTATGACCAATATGCGAAGCAAGCAGAAAGTGCAGGGTCAGAGCAACAGCAGCAACTTCCAAAATATGAAGAAATAAAAGATCAAATCAAAGGCCAGCTTGAACAACAGAAGAAGCAAGAAAAAGTAGGCGAACAAGTTGAAAAGCTGAAAAAAGAAGCAAAAGTTGATGTGAAAATTTAACCTAAAGTAATGCAAAGAGACTGAGACATAAGTAGTTCAGCCTCTACTATACCTGAACGATTGAGAGTTCATAACTTTTAATCGTTCAGGTTTTTTGTTAATTGTGAAAACAATGTTGGAAACAGGGTGGAATGGAGCGTAGGACACTCGACTCCTGCGGGAAAGCGAGGGAAAACGGAGATCCCGCAGCGCAGCGAGGAAGCTCAGGTTCCTCCCCGCGGAAAGCGAGTGGCCGTAGCGCAATGGAACGAACGTGTTGAGACAAACTAAAGAGATGGGAACAGCTATTGTTCGTCTTTTAGAAGCAATCATTTTGTTATGGCCTAAACTCTTTGATTAATTGGAAAAAAGGGTAAAAAACACGTTATAATAAAAAGAGCCTTAAAATAGGAGTAGATAAAAACGATGAAAAAACAGGTTCTTGCATTCATAGGGTTAATAAGCTTTATTATGATTTTAATAGGGTGCTCAAGTCAGCAAAGTGAAGATAACAAAGGGTACGTAATCCAAGGTCGCATCATGGAAGTGAAAGAGGATGAAATTTTAGTTGCGAACGTCATTCCTAGGGACGTAGCGCTTAATTATACGACAAACGAAGTATTAGGTGATGATACCATTCAGCCTATTTACTTAAAGGTGCCTGATTCATCTGTTACCTACAAAAAAGGTCAACTAGTGAAAGCATGGTTAAAGAAAGGTGAAAGCGTCAAGTACACAGTCCCAGCAAAAGGGAATGCGGAAGAAATTCAAGTGATTAAAGAAGGTAATTAACAGCCAGGTAAAGTGGAAAGCACGTGATCCGCTTTGCCTGGCTGTTTTGTGAGAAGCTGGAAACAGAAGTGAGGATACCAAAAAGTGAATTGACATAAAAGGAAATTATCACTATAATAGTTTTAGTTCATATAATTTGTACACTAATTATTTTTATGGAAATTAACATGATAATTGTTTAAAGGAAAGGAAGGAATGAAATGAGTAAGTCAAAGCTATGGACGAAAGATTTTGTAGCCGTCTCGATGACGAGCTTTTTTATTTTTGTTGTTTTTTATATGATGACAGTTACGCTTCCTTTATATGCTACAGACATTTTACAAGCAGATAAAGGGAGTTTAGGACTTATTGTTACAGTGTTTTTAATTTCAGCTATTATTTTTCGCCCGCTCTCTGGAAAATGGATGATTACCTTTGGTCAAAAGAGAATTCTAGTCATTGGAGCGGTGCTTTTTTTAATTGGTTCGGTTTTATATAGTCAAATCAATTCACTTTCAAGTTTGCTGCTGCTTCGCGTATTGCACGGAATTGGGTTTGGAATGGCAACAACAGCTACTGGGGGAATTGTAGCAAACGTTATTCCTGATGATCGTCGTGGAGAAGGAATGGGCTACTTTGCTACATTTATGAACCTAGCGATGGTAATTGGACCGTTTATGGGATTAACACTAATCGAAGCATCTGGGCATTCAGCTGTTTTTACAGTAGCAATTGTAGCATCAGTGTTAGGGTTATTATGTAGCTTGGTGCTAAAAGTTCCAACGCTAAAAATGGTGAAAAGCTCTACAAAAGTGAAGGCATCTTTCCTAGCAAGCCTATTTGAATTCAAAGCACTTCCAATTGCATTAGCTGGCTTTGTGCTTTCATTTGCGTACGCAAGCATTATTTCGTTTGTGTCTGTCTTTGCTAAAGAGATGAACTTCACAAGCGTAGCAAGCTATTTCTTTGTTGTGTATGCGGTTTGTTTATTATTGTCTCGTCCATTTACAGGAAAATGGTTTGACCGCTATGGTGAGAACTTCGTTGTTTATCCAGCCATTCTACTGTTTACAATCGGTGTATTTCTTATCAGTCAAGCGTCTTCAGGGACGACTTTCCTACTAGCTGGTGGCTTGATTGGAATTGGGTTTGGAACGTTAACATCAAGCTTACAATCTATTGCAATAAAAGTATCACCACCGCAGCGTCGTGGAGTTGCCACAGCTACGTTCTTTGTTTTATTTGATTCAGGATTGGGAGTGGGATCCTCTGTATTAGCGGTTGTCTCTGGTTCAATTGGTTATCAAGGAATGTACGGTGTGTGTGCTATTATTGGTGTGATGGCACTTGTAGTTTATTATGCTCTGCACGGTCGCTATTCGAAAGTTACCTCTAGGGTAGCGTTGGAAAAACAGATAGTAAATAAATAAAAAATTGGTGAAAAAGCTTAAAAAAGCACAGTGAAGAAATTATTCGCTGTGCTTTTCTTTCGTTTCCTTACCCTTGTAAAATTATATATAGCACATTGACGCGTAATAAATAGTGTTCAAATTATTTACTTTGAGATAAAATGATTTACAAATATAAATGTAACTTTTATAATTAAATTAACTTACAAAAAGTAACTAAATGGAATGTAAAGCATCTAAATTGGAAGGATGACATTAATTAGTTTAAAATAAGAATGTAATGTGATTGTCAGGAGGAACCAATATGTTAAATGAAAAAGTGATAGATGCACTAAAAGATAAAGTAAATGTCATTAATAATCAAGATCATTATATATACGTTGTAGGACCAATTCGTTTACCGGTTAACTTAGAAGGAGAAACTAAAATCTTTCAATGGTATTCTTGGTTACGTTCGGATGATGTGGAACAAGGAGAACTTAGCTTAGAAGAGCTAGTTGAACAGGTGAATTCTGCTAATTTAGCTGATTTACAGCAGTCTAGCGTACTTGTATATGGAGACTTTAAAGAAGCGGATCAAGCATTAATTCGCATGCACAGTATTTGTCATACAGGTGATATTTTTGGAAGCAAGCGTTGCGACTGCGGATTCCAGTTGAAACAATCCATGAAGATGATTACAGAAAACGGAGCGGGTGCCTTATTTTATTTAGCAAATCATGAAGGAAGAGGAATTGGCTTATTTAGTAAAGCGATGGCTTACGTGCTTCAAGAAAATGGGTTTGATACGGTTGAAGCGAACGAAGAGTTAGGGTTCGCTGATGATACTCGTCAATATAAAGAAGCAATCAGCGTGCTAAAGCAGATTCGTAGAAAGCCGGTTATTTTAATTACAAATAACCCAAAAAAGCTTACGGCATTAGAAGAGAACGGTGCTTCATTATCTGGCCGTATTCCACTTTGGGGAGACGTATCAGAGTTTAATGAAAAATATCTTCAAACAAAAGTGCAGCGCTCCGGTCACTTAGGTGAGGAGGTACTGGTTTGATTAGTCACGAATTTTACATGAACATTGCAATTCAAAATGCAAAGGCTACAAAAGGGCAAACGGACCCTAATCCACTTGTTGGATGCGTGATTGTAAATGATAACCGCATTGTAGGAATTGGTACGCATTTAAAAGCGGGGGGTCCTCATGCTGAAATTCATGCTTTAAATATGGCCGGTGAGTTAGCAAAGGGAAGCACGGCATATGTTACGTTAGAACCGTGTTCCCACCATGGTCGCACCGGTCCTTGCGCAGAAGCGCTTGTTCGAGCAGAAGTGTCAAAAGTCGTCATTGCTACGCTTGACCCAAACCCACTTGTGGCAGGACGAGGAGTAAGTATTTTAAAGAATGCGGGCATTGAAGTTGAAGTGGGGATATGTGAAGAAGCATCTCGTCAAATGAACGAGGTGTTTAATCACTTCATTACGGTAAAAAAGCCGTTTGTTATTTTAAAATCTGCCATTACGCTAGATGGCAAAATTGCAACGGCGTCTTCTCACAGCAAATGGATTACGTCAGAAGATGCTAGAAAAGATGTTCATCAACTTCGTCACGAAACAGGTGCAATTCTAGTCGGGGTTCAAACAGTTATTGAAGATAATCCATCATTAACAACTCGTCTTGAAGGTGGTCGCAATCCAATTCGCATCGTGTTGGATTCAAAGCTAAGAACGCCGCTGGACGCAAAAGTAGTGACGGATAAACAAGCGCCAACGTGGATTTTTACAACGAGTAATTATGATGATAGAAAAAGAAAATCTCTTGAAGAACAAGGTGTAAAAGTCTTTGTCACAAGCGGTGAAAAGCATGTGAACTTATCTCAAATGCTTGAAATAGTGGGTGAGCATTCGGTTTCTTCTCTTTTAATTGAAGGTGGAGGACAAGTGAACGCATCCTTTATTGAACAACAGCTAATTAATAAGCTCGAGCTTTACGTGGCACCAAAGATTGCTGGAGGTGAAGATGCTCCTACTTTTGTGGAAGGAAAGGGTGCTGAGAAAATGTCAGACGCACTAGAGTTTGAGCATGTTACCGTAACACAACTGGGCAGAGATTATAAATTTAGCGCGTATCCAATCTATGAATAAAAGCTGGCTCTTATAACCTGCATCTTAGCTGTTAGGCGTATTCTAACAGCAAGATGCAGGTTTTTTATATATGGTTTCGACAGTCAGTAGCTTATTTTGTGAAATTTGCGAAACTTATATTGTGTTTTATCGTTTATTTTGATACAAGGACCTATAAACGTCTTGGAAAGCGGATTTTATGTCTTTAGATAAAGGAATTTGCTTAAGAAAAAGAGAAACACATACTATTGGTTGAAATTTTATATAAGGGTGAGGAATGAGATGAGAGAGTACAGAATTGGGCGTGTCATGAGAGAACTTCGAAAAATGGCGGAGCTAACTCAACAAGAATTAGCAAAAGATATTTGTACCCAAGCGCAGATTAGCAAAATTGAAAATGGTGAAGAGTATCCTTCTAGCATTACGCTGTATAAGCTATCAAAGCGTTTGGGCGTAGATGTAAACTATTTTTTTGATACAGTTGAATCTCCCCGATTAGATTATGTGGATGCAGTAAAATCACTTATCCGTCAATATATTCGCCAAAGAGACTATGAGGCGATTGACCATATTATAAAGAAGGAAAAAGAAAGTCCATTGTTTCAACCAACGCTAAATAAGCAGTTTTTAACGTGGCATGAAGGAATTTGTACGTATTACTTGCATAAGCAAAAAGAGAAAGCATTCAATCTTTTATACGAAGCGATTGACTATACCAAGCAGTCGAAGACGTTTTATAAAGAAAAAGAAATTGAGATTTTAAACAGCGTAGCTATCATTTATCATGAAGAAAAAGAATATGAAAATGCAGAAGAACTATATAGACAAGCGCTAAAGCATATAACGGCACTTCCACAAATTCGTCAAGAGATGCTGAAGGTTCGTATTTTATATGGATTATCGAAAACATTAGCTGATATGAAACAGTACGAAGAGTCGATTACCTACAGCAGTAGAGGGATCGATCTTTGCATAACCAATGAGTCCATGTATTTATTTGGTGAACTTCACTACCAAACTGGTGAAAACTTAATAAAGCTTGGAAGAGTTAAGCAAGGGAAAGAATACTTAGAGAAATCCGTCCATATCTTCCAGTTACAAAGGAATGAAAAGTTCACGGAGTTAGTGAAAAGTGAAATTAATGAACTTTTCGTATGAAAAAACAAAAATATTCCTATTATTATAATTATTGAGAAAATAAGGCGAATTAGAAGAATAAGCCCGTTTAAACAGGTATATTCGCCCATATCATCAAATTCACGAAAAAAAATCTTATGCTACACTAACATTAATCACAATAAGGGGAGGAAATATCTATGAAAAAATTATTAGTAGGATTAACATTAGCATTTACATTGGTGGCAGGTGTAGCATCAGTTGGTGCAGTAACTCAGGAAAGTCAAGTAACAACTTTAGGGTTACCGAACCAACATTGATTATAACGATTTTCTCAATATCACAATAATAAGTCCGCTGTAGAGCTTTTTTCAGTAGACCCCCTCTATGAAATAAATGTATGAATTAAGCCCAACCTGTTCTTGGTTGGGCTTGTTTTTTGTTGTTCTCGTTAATTAAGGTGAAGTCTATAAAAGTTAAAATGAAATAACCGAAAAGCCATGACTATCATCATGGCCATTTCGGTTATTTCATTTTACGCATAATCACAAATTCATTTTCGTTTAACATCAAATCGTTTGATACGTGCTTATTTGTCCATAAATCAATGCTGTCAGCAAATGAAGTAGGAAATTTAACCTTTAATGAACGGTTTGTTGGATTAATGATAATGAGTAGCTCTTCATCACCAAGCGTTTTGCGATAGCTTACAAGAGACTCATTTATAGCATGGAACGAGAATTCTCCCTTGGAGAAAGCTGGGCTTTGTTGACGAAGTGAAATAAGTTTTTGAACAAAATGAAATAATTCAAGGTCCTGTTTGTTTTCATCCCATTCCATACACTTACGGCATAAGGGGTCATCTCCACCTGTCATGCCAATTTCGTCACCGTAATAAATACAAGGTGTTCCAGTGAAGGAAAGTTGGAACAAATAAAGCAGCTTTAAACGATTTGTATCTTCTTCACATACGGTTAAAATTCGCGCTGTATCGTGGCTACCTAACAGGTTAAAAGCAACCTCGTTTACGTGCTGCGGATAAGATTGCAACACGTGAACCAGTTCGTTTTGGAATTGCTCTACGGTAGTTTGTTTTTTTGCAAAAAAGTCAATCGCTGCGTTTGTAAAGCGGTAATTCATCACAGCATCAAATTGATCTCCCTGCAGCCAAGGCATTGCATCATGCCAAATTTCACCTAGGATATATGCGTCCGGTTTAATTGCTTTTACTCGGTTGCGGAACAATCGCCAAAAATGGTGATCTACTTCATTCGCTACATCTAATCTCCATCCGTCAATATCAAATTCTCGAATCCAATACTCTGCTACTTCTAGTAAATAATTTTGCACATCTTTATTTTCTGTATTTAACTTTGGCATGGTTGGCTCAAAGGAAAACGTACGATAAGATAGCTGGTTTCCTGGATTAAGCGGGAATTTGGCAATGTGAAACCAATCCTTGTATTTCGAGCTTTCACCGTATTTAATAACGTCTTGAAACGGTTCAAAATAGTAGCCGCTATGATTGAAGACGGCGTCAAGCATGATTTTAATATCGCGTTTGTGACATTCGTCTACAAGTCGCTTAAATGTCTCTTTATCTCCAAAATGTGGATCAATTTCAAAATAATCAATTGTATCGTATTTATGGTTGGTCATTGCTTTAAAAATAGGTGTGAAATAAATGCCGTTAATTCCTAGTTCAATAAGGTGATCGAGATGATTAATGACCCCTTCAAAATCGCCACCAAAAAAGCTGCTTTGAGTAGGTGTTTCTCCCCATGATAAGGTGTTCGTTGGGTTTAACTTTGGATTTCCATTCCCAAAACGCTCAGGAAAAATTTGATACCAAACCGTGTCTTTTACCCATGAAGGAGAGGAAAAAACATCTATTTTATTTAAAAATGGAAAAGCAAAATAGTAGTGACAATGGGTAGGAACATCTTCAAAAAATCCTCTTTCCGTATACGTTAAAGATTCTTTTCCATCGTTGCAAATAAATCCGTATCGTAAGCGAGCATGTGGAGGACGAATGATAGCCTGCCAATAATCGAACAAGTCATCAGAACCTACAAGCTTCATAGAACTTGTTGAATAAATCCATTCACCGTTTTCCCATATGTAAGGGTCACCATGAATAAGAGTCACATCTTGGAGATCTCCTTTTTGAGCCTGCAATCGGATATGTAGAGTTTCTTCATCGTATGCGTACGCGAAATTATTTTTCGGACGATGATAAATAGAAGAACGAAGCATTAAAAACATCCTTTCAAATTTAATTTATTAATTTGTTTAATTAATATTAATAACAACTTTATATTATGAGTAATTTTAGGATGTGTCAATAGAAATGAAAGGGTATTCGATTTAAAATATCATAAAAAAAGATGGTGTAAGTGCTTGCGAGAATGAAAAAACCGAATTATAATGATGAACCATAAACTTATTAATTAAAACAATTAATTAATTGTTGAGTAGGGGGTTTTATTATGAAGATAAAGAAAATCATTGCAGCTTTACCTCATGATCAAATTGGTCAGCTAGCACTAGAAGGTGTCATTGCACCCGTGAAAGTAGAGTCATCAATTGTATCGGCATTTACAGAACAATCAATCCAAGCAGAATCTTATGCTGGGAAACTTTACGGACTACCAAAAGCTATTGAAACGCCTATTTTTCTATATAATAAAGACCTTATGAAGAAGGCGCCCAAAACGATGAATGAACTTTACGAAATTTCAAAATCTAATCAAAACGCAGGGCAATACGGTTTCTTGGCTCCATGGGATAATTTTTATTTTGCCAATGCTGTATTGAGCGGTATGGGAAGCTATGTGTTTAAACAAGAGAAGCAATCGCTAGATCCAACTGATATTGGACTACATAGTGATGGGGCGATAGATGGGGTCAGCTATATCTCAAAATGGTACAACGAAAACTTGTTTCCAAAAGCTATTATTGGTGAAAATGGTGGCTCTACCTTAGAAGCGCTTTTTCAGAAGGGAAAGTGGCGCTATTATTTCAATGCGTGCATGGTATAATAAAAAATACCAGTAAATACAAAGATGTAATAGGAGATAGAGAGATATGGTATTAAAAGGTCAAAATACAGCGCGAACAAAACAGTTAAATCAGTCATTGGTACTCAGAGTTTTGCTGCAAAACGGACCGATGTCGAGACAGAAAATTGCTGAGATTACACAGCTAACACCAGCAACAATTACTTATATTACAGCTGAATTGATCCAGGAAGGCTTTATCATTGAGCGCGGAGATGTTCAAGAAGGAACAAAGCGAGTAGGGCGAAAATCCATCGCGTTGGATTTACAAGGCGATGCTTATTGGGCAGTTGGAGTTCACATTAGTATGGAGACAATCCGAGTGGGGTTGGTAAACCTAAAAGGAGAGACGCGTAATATTCAAGTGGTTCCTGTTCCAGCAGATTTTAACCTGGAAGAGTATTTAGAGTTTGTGGCACGTAGAATTAGTGAGTATATTAATGCGCAAGAAGTAGACGTAGCGAGCATCGGGATCGGCTCATTGGGAGCAGTTGATTTGAAAGAAGGTAAGCTTTTAGGAAACGATATAATTGGTTGGCCTGATGTGCCCATTGTGCAATATCTAAAGCAGAAGTTAAAGCTTCCTATTTATTTTGATAATAACGTAAGTGCCTTAACTTTAGCAGAAAAGATGTTTGGACAAGGAAAGCAAGTTGCTGATTTTATGTGTTTGTACCTTGGATATCGTATCGGAGCAAGCTTAGTGTTGAAAAGCGAATTATATCGCAGTGGGTTAACAGGAGCAGGTGAGTTCGGCCATATGACATACCTGCCAGATGGAAAGCCATGTTGGTGCGGAAGCAGCGGCTGTCTCAATCAATATGCATCAGAGCAAGCCATTGTAGAAGAACTACAGGCACAAGATATCCAAGAAGTGCTACAGCGAGTAGCCAATCAAGAGGGTAAAGCTAGGCGCGTTGTTGAAAAAGCAGCTGAGCGAATAGCGGTCGTTCTGGCTTCGTTTGTGAATATGGTTCACCTTAAAAAAATTGTTGTGTCTGGTCCATTAACCCTTGCTGGCGTTGATCTAACGTCAATTATTAAACAGGAAGTGAATGAGCGATCTTTCTTAGCTCGTAAGGAGGAAGTGGAAGTTATTTCATCCGAACTTGGAGAATATGTCGAGATTATTGGTGCCGGTAGCTTAGCGTTATGGTATAGCGTGTATCAAAAACAAGTATAAAGGGTGTGAAAAGCGCTCTTTTCTTTTAAATATATTATTTAATTTAATGAATTAATATAAAAAGGGAATTAGTTTGAGTGAGCATTCAATTGTTGAAATTTCAAATTTTAAATCTATTCATTTGCAGAACGAACGTAATTTGTATGTTTATTTACCACCTAGTTATGAACAAGCACAAGACACCAAGTATCCCGTTCTCTATATGCACGATGGTCAAAATATTTTTCATCCAGCCTTCAACGGCCAATTATGGAACGTTCATCATGTGGTAAATAGACTTGTTGAGCAGGGGAAAATGCAAGAAATTATTATTGTTGGAATTGAAAATATGAAAGAAGAGCGAGCGAATGAATATAGTGTGCAAGTCCCTCCAGCTCTTGCTTGCATTCAACCGAAAGGAGAATATCAAGTTGAGAATGAACGCATCGTTTCAATTGCGAAAGATGGAACGATTATCCCTAAGTCTGTGGGCAAAACCGTTGTTCAGTTTCAGAGTGAAGGAATAGTAAGCTCAAAAGAAATTGAAATCGTAGATTACCTATCTGATAGAGTGCCCGTTTCCATTCAAGTGAACAGCAAAGATGCATTGTTAGATGCATTAAGGGTTTACGCCGATTTACCTCTTAAGAAGGTGGATTCTCACCATTTCTATAATCGGTTTATACTACCTATTGATACTGGATTGGGTTTTCGTCTTTACTTAGATGATGGCAAAGGAGAAAGTTGACGATTATGGTGCTCCGATTCATCATCGTATAATAATTACACATCCACTTCATAAAAAGTTCAAGGTAAAAAGGTGGTTGTAAAAAGCAAGGGTCCGTTTGGATCCTTGCTTTTTATGTCCTATTAATTTGTTTTGCTATTTTGATCTTTGTTACGCTTATTTCCTTTTGAATTATCTCCGCTTGTAATTTCTTCGCCCATTTCAACCATTTGATGCTGAATTTTCGGATTGCTTTGATTTGCACTACCCTTATTGTTTTTCTTTGTCATAATCATCATTCTCCTTTTAAAAAGTTGGTAATGAATCTAAGTTGTTTGTTTCATCCCGGTCTGGAACGCTGCGAATATATGTATCGCCATCTTTTCCAATAAACGTTGTAACGTGTTCGATTTCACCTGCTGTTACGCGTTTCATTGCTTCATCGTAGCTTAATACTTGACCAGTCTGTGTTTTAAATTCGGTTAAGTTTCCCTTATCATTTTTACGAACCGCAATAAATCGATCCATGCTTTTCACCCTCTTAGTTATGATTATGAAGAAACCTACACAGTTTTAGCATGGCTAACATAAAGACTTTTATTCGTTTTAAAAGGTAAAGAGGCTTTCATCACGAATAACATAACAATGAAATATTTATAGTAGGAGGTACATAGATGACAACATTTAACTGGCATAAAGAAGCGCATTCACAGTGGAATGAAAAGGTTTCGTTTTGGAATCAAAAGAGTGAAAATATGTGGAAAAGCGGCAGTAGAAAAGGAGTTATCCCTTTAGTTCAACAGCACATTAAGAAAGATGGTATCGTCATAGATATTGGGTGTGGTGACGGATACGGAACGAGGCTGTTAGCAGAAGCAGGGTACAAAGCATTTGGAGTTGATTTATCAACAGAGATGATTGAAAAGGCAAAAGAATTACATCAGGATGTTGCTACGTTTGAAGCAGCAGATGTGATGGATTTACCTTTTGATGATGATTTAGCAGATGGTGTAGTCGTCATTAATGTACTTGAATGGACAGAACAGCCATTAGAAGCATTAAATGAAATTAAACGAATAGTGAAACCACAAGGACACGCATGTGTAGGTATCTTAGGGCCGACAGCACAACCAAGAACAAATAGCTACCGACGCTTATACGGAGAGAACGTCATCTGTAACACCATGATGCCGTGGGAGTTTGAACAGCTTGCCTCTGAAAATGGTTGGGAGGTTATAGGTGGTGAAGGTGTATATAAAAAAGGAGTTAATCAAGAAACAATTGTATCATTGTCCCCTAAACTGAAGCAGTCTTTAACCTTTTTGTGGTTATTTATATTGAAGAAAATGTAAAAAAGATAACATAAGACAAATGTAATTCAACATACCAATGAAGTAAGATTGTCAGATTAAAGAGGGATGAACGTGGAGCGAAAAAAACATGACATAACAAAGGAAAGTCGACCTCGTTTAATGCTTCCTGAAATAGGGCGAGTTGAAAAATGGTTTAAATTATCTCAAAAAGTGAACGTGACTCAATTTTGTACACAATCTGATGGGGAAAAGCGCGTATATAACAACAAGGATGCGGTAATCGATCACTCAACCTCTATGATTTTGGACCCTTGTTATGTGTCATACATTAATCTATTCGTTAATGGAGTTTTACAGCCTGCTACCTTATATGAAGTAAAAAGAGGCGTACTTATTTTAAAATCTGCAGACGTTCCAGCAAAGCATGTTCCCCTCATTCTACAATTTATTAAAATTGAACCTTAGGAAAGGTGTGAGGAACATATGCCAGCTGAATTAATTAAGCTTTTTATTACAGCTTCTAGCAACGTTACGGGGACAGTTGATACGACGACTACCACAGAGGTAAGTCCGGATTCTTTAAAATTTGTGGCAATTGTTACCGCAGGAATGGTAGTGGGGGATACAACGACCATTCCCGCTACTTCCTTTTTAGACGATAATGGAGACCCCGTTGCAGCACTGCCTACACCGGCAGCAGATAATGTGTATAACGTTTATATCAACGGAGTACTCCAACAAGCCGGGCTAAGCGTTATTACTCCTGCGCAGGTAACAATCAGTGCAGATGTACCGGTTGGTGTTCCTGGAGTATTAGAGCTTGATGATTTTGCAGATGTAACTTCAACGTCTACTTCTACTACGAACTTGGACGTTGATACAATCATTAATACGTAAGCATACTTCGTATATGCAAAAAAAGGGAGTAACCGATGTTACTCCCTTTTCTACGTGTGTGAACCTATATAAAAGGAAAGGAATCTCTGTATCTAATGCAAGCTTTTTTCTTTAAACTCGTGGATGACGTTCGTTATTAACAGAATATCTTTGTAAATCTCATCTCGAATGTTTGAATTTGAACAATTACGATAATCTGCCAGCAACCGATTTAACTCATGATGAAATAGAAACGCTTCTTTTTTTGTAATCATTTTAAAAACTCCCTAACGTTTCAGTAAAGACTTCTGAGGTAGAATGAGGAGCTGATAAAACAGCTATACAGCTTATCATTAACAGATTCATTTAACATCATTCTGTTAAAAGTCTCTTTATATAGTATTTACTCTGTATTTACATAAATTAAACCTCGGGTTACGTTCCTTTTTTTAGAAAATAGTTGAAGTGGGTTTCTGTACGTGTCGCTATAAGCGAATGCAGCATAATTTAAATATAGGGAGGAGACAAGCGATATGAAAAAAATTTATCTTGATGCAGGACATGGTGGTCACGATTCAGGGGCCGTGTCAAGTGGGCTGCTTGAAAAAAATTTAGTATTAAAACTTCAGCAATACATGATTCAATTTTTTAATGATCAATATACGGGGTTTACCATTCGCACTACGCGTACAACGGATGTGTTTTTGTCACTAAGTGAAAGAGCAAGTCGGGCAAACGCATGGGGAGCAGACGCATTTATGTCTATTCACGTGAACGCTGGAGGTGGAACAGGATACGAAGATTATATTTATACGGGTCGAAGAGTTAGCTCTGTTTCGTTGCGAAATGCAGTACATGATGAAGTAAAGAAAGTAATAGGCGGTTACAACCATCCAAACCGAGGGAAAAAAACAGCCTCTTATGCCGTGCTTCGTCGTACAAATATGCCGGCTGTTCTAACTGAAATTGCTTTTATTGATCGAGCTGCAGATGCGACTTTGCTTAAAAACGAATCGTTTTTACAGAATATAGCCTATGCCTATGCAAAAGGAATGGCAACTTTTTTAAGGTTGCCTGCAAAATCAGGGGCTACACCTACGCCAACACCAGTTTCAACGCCGCCAAAAGCACCTGCAAAACCACAGCCAACACCACCAAAGCCTTCAGCTCCGCCAGCTTCAACTTCGGGAGATACTGTTATTCGTACCATTCAACAAACGTTAAATTCTCGCTATAAAACAGGCATTGCTGTAGACGGCATTTATGGACCTAATACAAAAGCAGCGCTTATTAAAGGTCTACAGTCTGAGCTGAACACGCAGTTTAATGCTCGCTTAGCCGTAGATGGTATTTATGGGAGTAATACAAGGAATGCCGTTGTAAATATTGTACAAGGGGCTCGTGGAAATTTAACATGGATTGCACAAGCCGCTCTTTATATTTCTGGCCATAATCCAGGCACTATTGATGGCATTTTTGGCACCAACACGTTAAGTGCAGTAAAAGCATTTCAGCGTAGCAAAGGCCTTTCCGTAGATGGAATCATTGGTATAAATACGTGGCGTGCATTATTTTAAAGAAATAAGCGGACTCTAGAGAGAGTCCGCTTTGTTTGTGACCAGGTTCTTTCATTTCCACTCATAAGGCGTTTCTTGGTAAACATAATAGTTTAACCAGTTCATGAATAATAGATTTGCGTGCGAGCGCCACGTTTTGAGCGGAGCACGGGTTGGATCATCATTTGGAAAATAGTGCTCAGGCAACTTTGCATCCATTCCTTTTGTTTTGTCCCGCATAAACTCATCTTGTAGCGTCTGAACATCATATTCAGGATGACCTGTTACGAAAATGAACTTTTCATCCTTTGACATGACTAAGTAGACACCTGCTTCTTCTGAGTGTGATAGCAACGTTAGATCGGGGTGAGTTTTCACTTCATTTAAGTCCACATCTGTATTGCGTGAATGAGGGGAGAAAAAGAGATCATCAAACCCTCGCAGAAGCTTAATAGGCTCTTGAAGAGAAGTGTGTGTGAACACACCTGTACATTTTTCGTCAAGCGGTCTTTTATCAATGTTAAAATGATGATATAACCCAGCTTGAGCTCCCCAACAGATATGCATCGTTGACGTAACGTTTGTCTTACACCAATCCATAATCTCAGTGAGCTCCGACCAGTAATTCACATCTTCAAATGGAATATGTTCAATTGGTGCACCGGTGATGATCATGCCATCAAACTTTTGGTGTTTAATTTGCTTAAAGGTTTTGTAAAACTGATCCAAATGATTTTTACTCGTTGTCTTCGCTTCATGGGTTGCTGGGTGCAGAAGCGTAATATGTACCTGTAACGGTGAGTTACCCAGCAGACGAAGCAGCTGTGTTTCAGTTTTTTCTTTTTCAGGCATTAAATTTAAAATCGCAATATTTAAAGGGCGAATTTCTTGATTAAATGCCCGTACATCATCCATGATAAAAATACGTTCTTTTTCTAAAATTTCTTTTGCTGGTAGATCACGCGGGATGTTAATAGGCAATAAAACTTCCTCCTGTTTTTTCGTAATATAACGTGCAATCAATCACTATATATAGTGAGCACACAGATTTTTTTATCTCTTGAATGGTTTTTTCAAAGACGATTTTCATTTCTATATACAATACACTATTATATGAATATACAGAATATTAATCAACTGAATTTTCGAAAAAGTAGAGTTTCTTATTCGTAATTTAAGCCAAAAATGATACAATATCAACGGTAAGTGCTAGGTAATACTTAGATAAGACTAATATACATAAATAAGGTTCTTTTAATGGTAAAAAGAGCGTGCATTCATTTGTATGAAAAAGGAGAAGGATAACATGACAACCAAGAAACAAGTGAAAAGTGATTTACAAATCGCTCAAGAAGCAAAGATGAAACCGATTAAGGAT
Source organism: Bacillus sp. VT 712 (assembly GCF_001614195.1). Taxonomy (NCBI): domain Bacteria; kingdom Bacillati; phylum Bacillota; class Bacilli; order Caryophanales; family Bacillaceae; genus Bacillus; species Bacillus sp. VT 712. The sequence continues at coordinate 45,375 of NZ_LWBK01000019.1, forward strand.
ATTGCAGCTCAGCTAAGTGTTTTAGAAGAGGAGCTCGAGCCATACGGCCATTATAAAGGAAAGCTTTCATTGGACATTATGGAACGCTTAAAAGACCAAAAGGATGGCAAGGTTATTTTGGTGACGGCCATTAATCCGACCCCTGCAGGTGAAGGGAAGTCTACGGTAACTGTAGGACTGGCACAAGCCCTTCAACAGCTGAATGAAAAAGCAATTATCGCCATGCGTGAGCCTTCTTTAGGTCCAGTCATGGGAATTAAAGGAGGAGCAGCTGGAGGTGGCTATGCTCAGGTTGTGCCGATGGAGGACATCAACCTTCATTTTACGGGAGACCTTCATGCCATTACAACAGCAAACAATGCGCTATCAGCTATTATTGACAATCATATTCACCAAGGTAACGAGCTAGGAATTGATACGCGTAAAGTAACATGGAAGCGCGTCGTTGATTTAAATGATCGTGCACTTCGTCAAGTAGTAGTCGGGCTTGGTGGTCCAGTTCAAGGTGTACCAAGAGAAGATGGCTTCGATATTACAGTAGCATCAGAAATTATGGCCATTTTTTGTTTGGCAACAAGCGTTCAAGATTTGAAAAAACGATTGGCTCGCATTGTAGTTGGTTATACATATCAAAATGAGCCAGTAACGGTCGCTGATTTAAACTCGGAAGGAGCACTGACCCTTCTGTTAAAAGATGCGATTAAGCCTAATCTCGTCCAGACGTTAGAGCATACGCCAGCTCTTATTCATGGCGGTCCATTTGCTAATATTGCCCATGGGTGCAACAGCGTGATTGCAACGAAGATGGCGGCTAAATTAGGTGACTATGTTGTGACAGAAGCAGGATTTGGAGCTGATTTAGGAGCAGAAAAGTTCTTAAATATTAAAGCACGAATGGCAGATATTAAGCCTGAAGCCGTTGTGCTTGTTGCAACCGTCCGCGCATTGAAAATGCACGGAGGCGTTCCAAAAACTGAGTTAAGTAAGGAAAATATTGAAGCGCTACAAGAAGGCATGAAGAATTTAGAAAAGCATATTGAAACAATTCGCGCATTTGGAGTTCCGTGCGTCGTGGCAGTGAATCGTTTCGTTACGGATAGTACAGGAGAAATTGAAACGATTATGAGCTGGTGTGAAGAAAACAGCGTAAAAGTAGCCCTCACAGAAGTGTGGGAAAAAGGTGGAGCTGGCGGTATTGATTTAGCAAAAGAACTTCTCCAAATCATGAAAACAGAAGAGTCAAACTTTGCACCGATTTATGATTTATCAGCGACAGTTGAAGAAAAAGTAGAAACGATTGCAAAAGTAGTGTACGGAGCGAGTGGCGTAGATTTCTCTCCAAAAGCCCACAAGCAAATCGCCCAGTTTGAACAATACGGATGGTCGTACTTACCGATTTGTATGGCGAAAACACAGTATTCACTAAGTGATGATCAAGAACTATTAGGAAGACCTGAAAACTTCCGCATCACAATTCGTGAGTTTAAGCCATCGATCGGTGCGGGTTTTCTAGTTGCTTTAACAGGTTCAATTATGACGATGCCTGGCCTCCCGAAAAGACCAGCAGCGCTAAATATGGACGTCGACGAGAACGGACAAGCAGTAGGAATCTTTTAATAGGAAAAGGCGATGGGTGCATCGTCTTTTTCTTATTTTTTCCAAAGAGCGTATGTTATCATAGGAAATGGTTAGAACAAGTAAAGGATAAATTATTTTATTGTAAAGAAAGTAGTGGAACGATGTTTGATCCAATTGTATTTGATAATTTAAAAGTGGTTGTGGAAGGGGAAATATACGATTTAGATTTATCGGGGCAAGTATCGGTTGTAAATCGTGAAGACTTAATGGACTTAGCTCGGTTTACGAGGACGTATCGTATTTCATTTCAGCAGCATTCGTGCTGTACGGCAACCTTGGCTCTTTCAACGGATTTAGATAGCATCCATGCTGAGTTAACTCCGTCTCGTCAGGAAAAGCCAGGCTGTACGGTATTTATTGCTTTTTATATTAAGCAAGCCGTTGCTTATACGATTGAAGACTGCAATGAAATTCGCACGCTGTGTAAAAGAGTTTGGGGAGAGAATCGAGTAATTGAACAACGAGTGATTCATGAAGTTGACACTGACGAATATGAAAATGAAGTAAAAGTGATGTTTAACCGCTTTGTTTATGAAGACCAAGTGGCCGATTTAATTGAGATGATTGACTATATGCTCCAAACAATGGACCAGTTGAAAAATTATTATGACCAGCAAGCACATGATAAGCGCTTATAAATTGTTGAAACGACATCTCATACATTACAATAAAGGTATGAACGATACTTTACTAAATGGAGGTCGAATGTATGTCAGTTTATAAGTATTCTGCAAAAACGATTAAAGGTGAACAAGTGTCGCTTTCCCAATACGAAGATAAAGTTTTGGTCATTGTTAATACAGCAAGTAAGTGTGGATTTACTCCGCAATATAAAGAGCTTCAAGCACTTTATGAAGAGATGAAGGACCAAGGTGTAGAGATTCTTGGATTCCCTTGTAACCAGTTTGGTGGTCAAGAGCCGGGTAGCGCAGGTGATATTGAACAGTTTTGTGAACTTAATTACGGAGTATCTTTTCCGATGTTTGATAAAGTGGACGTGAAAGGCGAACATGCACACCCTCTATTTACATACTTAGCTGAAGAGGCGCCCGGTGTGTTTGGATCTAAAACAATTAAATGGAACTTCACTAAATTTCTTGTGAACCGTCAAGGAGAAGTAATTAAGCGCTATGCGCCACAAACTTCACCAAAAGATATAAAGAAAGACATTGAAGAATTAATATAAGGCAAAGCAGGTGAGCGTAGTGTTCATCTGCTTTTTTGTTACTCAAACACCCTGAGCTTCTTTGTGGTAAAATGAATTGAATAAATGCGTTTCATAAGGAGGCTAAGATGAAGCGAACGATAAAAGAAGCAGAAGCATTTGTGAAAGAGAAGCTCGCACATGACACTACGGGCCACGACTGGCAGCATATTAATCGCGTGCGCAATTTAGCTATGATTCTATGTGAAAAAGAAGGTGGAAATAAACAGGTAGTCGAACTGGCTGCTTTATTTCATGATGTTGTAGATGATAAACTAGTGGTTGATGTTAATAAAGCTTACAAAGAAGTAGAAGAGTGGCTGATTGTTCACAGGATTAGCGAAAAGGATTGTCATCATATTATACATATTTTAAAAACAGTGTCTTTTAAAGGTGGAAACCGTCCGGACATGACGACGTTAGAAGGAGAAGTTGTGCAAGATGCGGATCGCTTGGATGCAATTGGAGCAGTGGGTATCGCGCGAACATTTATGTATGCAGGAGCTAAAGGAACACCTTTATACAATCCTTCAATTGAGATTCGGGACGTGATGTCGGAACAAGAATATCGAAATGGAAAGTCAACGGCTGTTGCCCATTTTTATGAAAAGCTACTGAAGTTGTACGAAGGAATGAATACATACACAGCTAAAGCAATTGCAAAGGAACGTCATGACTATATGCTTGGCTTTTTAGCACAATTTAAGAAAGAGTGGAATTATAACAATGAAAATGATTACGATTGAAGAATTAACAAAAACGTATGGGGAAAAGAACTTATTTAATCATTTAACCTTTACCATTACTGAAAATGAACGAATTGGCTTAATTGGTGTCAACGGTACAGGAAAGTCAACGTTGCTAAAAATTATTGCAGGACTGGAAATAGCCGATGGTGGCGAAGTCATGCACGCGAAGGATTACCGCATTACGTATATGCCTCAACACCCGGATTTTAATCCTGAACTTACGGTGCTAGAGCAAGTCTTCAGCGGTGATACGCCGCTTCTTCAGTTATTAAAGCAATATGAGCTTGCGCTGTACGAGCTCCAGCAAGATGCTTCGAGTGAAAAAGCGCAGCAGAATTTATATGATCTTCAGCAAAAGATGGATGCAATGAACGCATGGGAAGCGAACTCTAGTGCCCAAGCCGTTCTAACGAAGCTTGGTATTACCAATATGCAAGAGAAAATTGGGGCATTATCTGGTGGTCAGAAAAAACGTGTTTCCATTGCTCAAAGCTTAATTCAAACGCCGGATCTTTTAATTTTAGATGAACCGACAAACCACTTGGACTATGAAACGGTAAAATGGCTAGAAGAATATTTAGCGAAGTATCAAGGTGCCGTTTTACTCGTAACGCATGATCGTTACTTCTTAGACGCCGTTACGAATCGCATCTTTGAATTAGATGGTGGTAATTTATACAGTTACAAAGGAAATTATGGAGCGTTTTTGGAAGGGAAAGCACTTCGTGAAGAGCAAGAAAAAGCAACGCAATCCAAGTTAAGTAATTTATACCGTAATGAATTAGCTTGGATTCGACGTGGTGCCAAGGCGCGAACAACGAAGCAAAAGGCGCGCATTCAACGATTTGAAGAACTTGAAGGAAAAGTAGGAAGTACTGAAAAAGAGGGACTGGATATAAGTTTAGCAGGCAGTCGTTTAGGAAAAAAAGTTGTTGAACTAAAAGAAGTGTCAAAAGCATTTGAAGGTAAGATGCTCTTGAACGATTTCACTCACATTGTGAAAAAAGGAGATCGGATTGGGATTGTCGGTAAAAATGGAAGCGGGAAGTCAACGCTTTTAAACATGCTTGCTGGTCGTATTGGACCTGATAGCGGAGAGGTTGATCGTGGGCAAACTGTTAAAATTGCGTACTATACGCAAGAAAGTGACGATATGGACTTAAATAAACGAATGCTAGATTATATCAAAGAGTCAGCTGAAATCGTCCAAACGACGGATGGAAAAGTAATTTCAGCTTCGCAAATGCTTGAACGTTTTTTATTTCCTTCTCATACACACGGAACGCCTATTCGAAAGCTTTCAGGTGGAGAACGTCGTCGCCTTTATTTATTGAAGCTTTTAATGACCTCACCGAACGTGTTGCTGTTAGATGAGCCAACCAATGATTTAGATACACAAACGTTAACGGTTCTAGAAGACTATCTAGAGGAATTTCCAGGCGTTGTTATTACTGTTTCACATGATCGCTATTTCTTAGATAAAGTCGCTGACTACTTGTTGGTCTTTGAAGGAGACGGCGTCATTTCAACCTATTACGGTGCTTATACGGATCAGCTGGAAGAAGCAAGACGTCAAAAGCAAAAACAAGTGCAAGAGACCAAAGTGAAAGAAGAAAAGCCTAGAGTACAAGAAAAGCAGAAAAAGCGTCGCTTATCATATAAAGAGCAAAAAGAATGGGATGAAATTGAAGATAAAATTGCAGCCAAAGAAGAGGAGATTGAACGCTTAACAGCTGAAATTGAACGAGCTGGAAGTGATTACTCCAAAGCCCATACCTTATCGATGGAACAAGAGCAAGCAAACGATGATTTAAATGAGCTGCTAGAACGCTGGACGGAGCTTTCGGAACTAATTGAAGAAATTGAAAATGCGTAAAAAAGCAGGTGATTAGACCCTCTGTTTTTGAGCATGTTACAATGTAAAAAAATGAAATTGAGGAGTATGAGTGTATGAAGATTAAATCTATTGAACCCACACCAAGTCCGAATACAATGAAGATCAATTTAAATGAAGTGTTGCCTGGAGGAAAAAGCAACAACTACCATAAAGATAATAGTCATGAAGCCCCAGCGGTTATTCAAGAAATCATGAAGGTTGAAGGCGTAAAAGGCGTATATCACGTCGCTGATTTTTTGGCAGTTGAGCGTAATGCAAAATATGATTGGAAACAAATTTTACCTCAGGTTCGCGCAGCTTTTGGAGAAGACATACAGGATGAGACTGAAAACCAGCAGATTAATGAGCACTACGGGGAAGTGAGCGTAGCTGTTCAACTGTTTAAAAATGTCCCTATGCAAGTAAAGTTAACGGATGGAACAGAAGAGAAGCGATTTGGGCTTCCAGATCGTTTTGCAAAAGCGGTTGCTGAAGTTCAGCAATTTGCATCAAACGTTGTATTGGAGCGTAAATGGAAAGAGCAAGGAGTTCGCTACGGTGAACTAGAAGCAATTGGAGAAGATGTTGTAGAGGAATTATCAGCAGCTTATCCTGAGGAGCGTTTGAATCGACTTGTCCAACTTGCAAAGCAAGAGGAAAGTGGAGAGCAAGTTGTAAAGCCACGCGAAGCATATAAAGTAACAGAAGAAATGTTAGATGAGGAAGATTGGACAGTTCGTTATGCTCATTTAGAGCAAATGAATCCAACAGAAGAGGATTTACCCGTTTTGAACAAAGCGCTTGATGATGAAAAAGCATCCATCCGCCGCTTAGCAACGGTCTATCTTGGAATGATTGAATCGAAAGAAGTCCTTCCATTCTTATATAAAGCTTTAAAAGATAAATCTGTAACGGTTCGTCGTACTGCAGGAGACTGTATGTCAGATTTAGGGTTTGAAGAAGGGATTGCGGCGATGTGTGAAGCGCTACAAGATAAAAGTAAGCTTGTGCGCTGGAGAGCAGCAATGTTTTTATACGAAGTAGGAGACGAAACAGCTTTGTCAGCCTTAAAAGCAGCGGAAAACGATCCAGAGTTTGAGGTTGATTTACAAATTAAACTAGCAATTGAACGAATTGCAGGCGGAGAAGAAGCAAAAGGATCCGTTTGGAAACAAATGACGGAAAGTCGTAAAGGGTAAGAGAAAAAAAGAGGCTGGGACATAAGTAATTCAACCAATGATAAACCTGAACGATTGAGAGTTTCTCACTTTTAATCGTTCAGGTTTTTTGTTGATTGTGAAAACAATGTTGGAAACAGGGTGGAATGGAGCGTAGGACACTCGACTCCTGCGGGAAAGAGAGGGAAAACTGAGATCCCGCAGCGCAGCGAGGAAGCTCAGGTTCCTCCCCGCGGAAAGCGAGTGGCCGTAGCGCAATGGAACGAACGTGTTCAGACAAACCAAAAAGATTGGAACAGCTATTGTTCGTCTCTTAGAAGCAATCATTTTGTTATGTCCCAAACTCTTTTTTTATGTGTGAAAAGGAAACTGCAATGGTTTCATTGTATTATTAATCGTCATAGATTGATAATGATTAGAATGTAAATAGGTTAATATAGTTGGCAAAGACTGTGCCGTAAAAGGCTTATCGTGAAATAAGATAACCGGTGTTTGTTCGCTTGCATTCACATGTTCAATGTGTGGCTCAATGGATTGAATGATTTTTGGCGCAGAGCGTAGCGCCCAATCCTCACTGTCAATATTCCAGTCCCACAGCTGGTAACGAGAAGTCAGCTGTGTTCTATGCGGTTCCTTTAAGTACGGCACGCTACCAAAAGGTACGCGGATGAGCTTGCTATCAACGCCAGTCACGTCCTTAAGAGCTTTTAAGCACGTTGTCATTTCGTTTAAAGCAGCGCCATCTTGCCCGTACATCTGATGAATATCATGTGAAACTCCATGACATCCGACGCTATGCCCTTCAGCAACAATGCGCTTAGCGATGTCAGGATATCGGTCAATTTGATTCTTTAATAAAAAGAACGTTGCTTTGACGTTGTAGTCTCTTAGAGTATCTAAGATTTTTGGAGTATCATTGTTAGGTCCGTCATCAAACGTAATAAAAATTGGTTTAGTAAGCGGTTCGTTGCGATCGTTTAGCGTATTTGCTAAATACGCGCTGTGATGTAATGTGTTTAACGTCTTGCCTGCATAGTTTACACCGTTTTCTTTTTGTGGCATTGGTGTGTAAGCCAAGGGTTCTTTTGCTGCTGCACTCATTGTTTGTGCATTCGTATACTTGCCAATTGCCACCAATAAAAGAAAAATGAGTAGTACTAAGCTAATTCCAATGTAAAATTGTTTTGATTTCTGTAAAGCCGGTTTCAATTGAAAAAATCCTTTCTATGTATAAACTTCTACCTATAACTATAGTATAAAAAATGGAAGAATAATAGTAAAATACGGCAAAAATTGAACGAATTTTAGTAATTGCTGTTTCTTCTCAATTTATGTGGTACTGAACCGAGCTCTAGCTAGATTTTTCCTGGCATTTGTAGTATGATGTGTGGATGAATTATTGTAAGGAGGAAGATTACGATGTCAATGGCATATGAAGAATATATGCGTCAGCTTGTTAAGCCGATGCGTGAAGAGTTAACTCGTGCTGGGTATAAAGAGCTTACAACAGAAGAAGCGGTAACAGAATTTATGGAAAATGCAGAGGGTACAACGTTTGTTGTTGTGAATTCCGTATGCGGATGCGCTGCTGGGTTAGCTCGCCCTGCGGCAACACAAGCATTTTTACATGCTGAAAATAAACCGAATCAAGCGGTTACTGTATTTGCTGGCCAAGACAAAGAAGCAACAGCAAAGATGAGAGAATATTTTGGTGATATTGAACCATCTTCTCCATCAATGGCTCTATTAAAAGGAAAAGAAGTTGTTCACTTCATTCCACGTCACGAAATTGAAGGTCAATCATTAGAAGCCATTTTTGAAAATATTTTAGACGGTTTTAACAAGCACTGCTAATTTATAGCGTGCTACGAAGTAGGTGAATAATGTAAGACGCGAAAAGGATGTCTTCAGGCATCCTTTTTCTTCTGCGTAAATAATGTAGCTTAGGTGGAAAGGAGTAAAATCAATGATTGTAACGACAGCTGGGAGAACGGATGAAGAGATGATTAGATTTGCTAAAAGCGTAGCAAATGATTTGCACATTCCATACGTTGCTCGAGCAAAAACATCTGTGAAAACGTTGCAGAAAAAAGAAAAATCAGATCTTTTAGTTGTTGGAAAAGAGAGAATGGAACTACATATCCAAGAAGCAGAAGAACCATTTTTCTTCCATCCAAACTCAGCGATGTTTCGGGCAAAGCGGTTATTAAAAGGTGAACAAGACCCGTTTATTCAAGCCGCAAAATTAACAACTGGTATGAGCGTATTAGACTGCACGCTAGGACTTGCTTCCGATAGTATTATTGCCAGCCTTGCCGTCGGAGAAAGCGGGCTAGTAAAGGGATTAGAAGGAAATCGTTTTATGGCGTATTTATTAAAGCAAGGCTTAAAAACGTGGAAAAGTGGTATTCGTGAAATAGATGAAGCGATGAACAGAATCTCTGTCGTGCACCAAACATTCGAAACATATCTTCATTGCTGTGAAGATAATTCATTTGATATTGTCTATTTTGATCCCATGTTTGAAGCAAACCTTGCTGACTCTAACGGAATTCAAGGGTTAAAGCAACTTGCTTTATACACACCGCTAACGGAGCAAGTTATGACGCAGGCAAAGCGAGTTGCAAGGAAGCGTGTTGTGCTTAAAGATCATTACAAAAGCACGCGTTTTCATGAGCATCAATTTCATGTGTATAAGCGTAAAACCGCCGCTTTTCATTACGGTGTTATTGAGATAAAGGAAGGTAGATAAAATAAAAATATGGTTTGTATTCACTATAAAAGAGGTAGAGGGAAACTAAAAGCAGTATAAAAAAATTTTTAAACTATATTTTTTAAGTAAGAAAAAAGTTTTTAAAAAAAGGTGAAAAAAATTGAAATATGATACAATACACACTATATTAAAAATAGTTGAATGAAAGAAGAATTGAAAGGATCGATAAAGATGCCTAGATGGTTGAAAAGAATGCTCGTTGTATTAATTACGGTATTTACATTTGGGCTTGTCACGCCACCTGAGTATTTATACGTTGATGACGCGAAAGCCGACAAGCAGCATAAATCAGGCTATATACGTGATGTTGTGCCTTCCACAACCACGTTTGAAGATGCTGAGCTTCCCTCTATCCACTTTAAGTTTGAAGATGTTGATTCATTTGTTGCATATGCAATGGACCAAGCAGAGAAACAGTCCGTTGAAAAGTTTGGAACGAAAATTGGCCCTGTTATTGAAGAGGAGTTTCGAGGGGCTGTCCTACCAGAGATTGAAAAAGTCCTTACTGATATTGGCACAGAAAGAGAACAAGATATTACAAACCTAGAGATAAGTGAGCATCCAGCTTCGGGTTACGGAGAGAAAATTTTTCACGTTTATGATCTGCAGTCTGGGCAAGATTTAATTCGCTTTCATGTGCGGCGAGAGAACCCTCCAAAAGATGGGTATTGGTTTAACTTCCATTATCATAAAGCAGAAGATAATTTTCAAAAACACTATACGTTAGGGAAAATTTATTGGAACCGTAATATGCCTCCAAAATGGATGTCGTAATCAGGTTCAGTGACTAAAACTAGATTTTGATAAATCTAGTTTTTTTATTTATCTCTGCTGATAGGTTGTATGAGAAGAGTAGATGCCAAGATTTGCTTGGGAGTCTCCCTAGCTTTATGTGATAGCATAAAGCTAGGGGAGGAACAGCAGGTGAAAAAGAGAATCTTATTTGTTTGCATGTTATTGCTTGGCATGGGTCCAGCAATAACGTATTCTTCGTTTGAAAGAAATTATACGCTATTAAAAAATGTGGATATTGGAATGGAAACAAGCAACCAATCATACATTTCTCGCTATCTAAATGAAATAGTTTACATCCCAAAAGACAACTATAACGAACAAGAAGTAATGACTAGCTTGCACTATATTAGTCGCATACCGTCCCCGCTCTTAAAAGAAATGGCTCAAAAAGAAATTAATATAAAGTTGTTTAATGGCCAGCTAACCGATGAGCCAGGTTTTTTATTTTTAAAAGGAAAAGTACCAAGAGGCTATGAGCTTTCGAGTAAAGTGTGGGACGACGTCCCTGGGGCGGGAGGTTCAAAAACGGTTTACGTAAAAATTGGTCACAGCAAAAAAGGGCAAGGGCACGGTTCGGTCAATCTAGAGCTTCACGAGATTGCTCACACGGTTGATCGTCATATTTTACACAACCTCCGTCATAAAGAGAAATTTTTAACGGTTTGGAACGAAGAGAAACAAATATTATTTCCAAATCAACATTACTTTTTAAACTACCCAGAAGAATACTTTGCTGAAGTATTTGCAATGTATTATGCAAATTCGTTTACGCGTACTTATTTGAAAGAAAATGCTCCGAAAACAGCTCGTTACTTAGAAGAAGTGATTGGTGGACGGAACTTTTAAGGTGCCAAGCAAGTAATATGATAAATCGAAATGAATTCGTTATAATAGAAATGAGTGATTTGACAAAGATTGTTAAACACGAACATAATTGTATGAAGTTTGGTATTGGAGGATTTAGTAATGAAAAAGATTACAGAGGAAAAGCAGTTTCATGAACAAATCAAAAGAGAAGAGCTAAGCGTTGGTATCTTCACAACAACATGGTGTCCAGACTGTAAACGCCTTGATATGTTTATTGGTGAAATTATTGAAGAAAACCAAGATAAAGCTTGGTTTGAAGTGGATAAAGATGAGTTTGAAGAACTTTCTGCAGCAAACAATGTAATGGGAATTCCGTCTCTTCTTGTTTATAAAAATGGTGAGAAAATTGCACATCTTCATAGTGCAAATGCAAAAACACCTGAAGCAGTGCGTGAGTTTTTAAGTTCAATCTAAGTTGATTAGCTACTTGTTTACATAAGCAAGTAGCTTTTTTGTATAGAGTTTTGCTAAACGTCCCGCTCTTATTTTTTAAGAGTCTTTCTTGTCTTTAAACACTTTATTAGATAAAAACAAGCTTGTAGAACACGAACGTACGTTTTGTAATTTAAATGTGGGAATACATGGTAATATGGAGGGGTTTTGAATGTACATAACAGGAGAAGATTTTATTAAAGAGTGGAACCGCGAAGCCATGCTAACTCAAAAAGTTTATACAGAAGGTCGTACTCTAGGAAGAATTGTGTGGCACTTTACAACAAATATTCCAGACTATTTGGCTCATTTTGGGTTGGAGATAGATTAGCTAGCAAATGCTGAACATGTACCCTCTTCCGCTAAAGAGATTGCTGGAGTTTTCAATAGAATTAGCTTACAAGCAGCGAAAGCTATTAACCAGCAGTGGATAGATGAAGCGTTAAAAGAAGTTCAAACAGCCTTTGGTCGACAAGAGACGAATGCTCAAATTTTAATGGGATTAATCAAACATATTATTCATCACCGTGGACAAGTTACGGTACTTATGCGTCAAGCTGGAATTGAACCTTTTGGTGTATACGGTCCCACCAAAGAAGGATGGGTTGGTGTAGGCGTGGAAAACCCTCCTGTTTAAAAGTAATTAGGCTATAAAAAAAGAGTCTTTTCACAGACTCCAAAGACTTACCCCTAAATTTTCAGCCTATCATAATGATACAATAGCAAAAATGTTTATATCTTACTATTACTTTGCTAGAACTTCTGACCTAAAATGTATGAAAGTTATGTCGATTTTCTATTTCCATTTTGAATGGAGTGCGTTATACTAAGACAGGTGAATAATCGTGAAGCAATAAGGTCTCAATTTTAACATTGAGTGAAAAGGGAAGTTTGGTGCAAGTCCAACGCGGTCCCGCCACTGTAAACGTTAGATGTCTAAAGATGCCACTGTTTGAAAAGTGGGAAGGCTTAGTACATCATATACGTAAGTCAGGAGACCTGCCTTATTGTCAACTGTGAAACCTTCGAGGAGAGGGGAAGCAGGGTATTTGACGTACATAAACAATGCGAAAGTCATTCGCATCATTTAACGTTACCTGCTTTACTTTCGATTGAAAGTAAAGTTTTTTTATGTGTGCTGAGCGACTTCATAACCGATACATAATTAGGAGGGGTTATCAAAATGAAAAAGTGGTTATTATCTGTTATTGTTGCGATGTTCCTTGTTGTTCTTGCAGCGTGTGGGGCAACTGATGAAGGAAGCAAACAAACAGAGCAAACAAAGCAATCAAAAGAGCAAGCTGTTACGGTTAAAGATGCAAGAGGAGAAGAAGTAACGGTTGAACAAGCACCCAAGAAAATTGTTTCTCTTATGCCAAGTAACACGGAAATCCTCTATGAGTTAGGTCTTGAAAAAGAATTAATCGGAGTAACAAGCAACGATGATTATCCTGCAAGCGTGAAAGAAAAAGAGCAGGTAGGAGATATGAATATCAACGCAGAAAAAGTTATTGCATTAAATCCAGACCTTGTGTTAGCTCATGGTTCAAGCATAGGAATGTCGGATGAAGTTTTTAAGCAAATTGAAAGTGCTGGTATTCCATTATTTGTTGTAAATGATGCAACTGATTTCAATACTGTGTATGAAACGATTGGGAACATCGGAAAACTAACGAACAAAACAGATGAAGCAAATAAAACAGTAAAAGAAATGAAAGCTGCTGTTTCAGAAATTGAAGAAAAAGCGAAAGAAATTAAAGACGAAGATCGTAAGAAAGTATGGGTAGAGGTTTCACCTGCGCCTGAGATTTATACAACTGGTAAAGGTACGTTTATGGATGAAATGATTAAAATAATCGGAGCAGAAAACGTAGCTGGAAATGAAGAGGGATGGGTAAAACTTTCGGAAGAGAAAGTGGTTGAGCTAAATCCAGATACAATCGTTACAACATATGATGGTGACGCCAACGAAATCAAAAATCGTCCAGCATGGAGCGATATTACAGCTGTAAAAGAAAATCAAATCGTAAACGTTGATTCTAATAAAACAAATCGACCTGGACCACGAATTGTAGAAGGGTTAGAAGAGTTCGCGAAAGCCGTATATCCTGAGGTGTATAATTAATCGAGAAAAGGACCATATTCCAATTCAAAAAGGAATTGGTCCTTTTTTATCGTTACGTCTTGAGCAGGATGATGAATTATTAACGATGAAAACAAGTATACCGTTTAAAGCGTACAGTTCAGGCGTACTAGGAGATGGTATGCTTGAGACTAACGTTTTTTATAATCGTTTTGTACACAAATACTACCGTGCTGATTCACCTGCTGAAGAATATAGAGCATTTTTAAAAGAAAAAGGCTTCGTTTATGATAAAGTAGTAGGGTTGATGACGGCTGTTTATTTACGGAACAAATCGGTTTATACATATTGTAAAGATGGTCTTACAGTCTCATCTATTATTACTGCCGGAGTTGGTAATGCCGTTGATTTGACGTCTGATGATATTACTCCATTTTCTTCAGGGCCTGGAACGATTAATATGTTCATATTTATTGACGGGAAATTAACGGATGCTGCGTTTTTACAGCTGTTTATCGCAGCAACGGAAGTGAAAACGCGAATGCTTTACGAGCTGGGAGTGCAAGATTCGAACACAGAGACGCTTGCGACAGGAACATCTACTGATAGCATTTGTATTGCCGCAAGCCAAACCGGTAGCATGTATGAGTACGGTGGGTCCATGACGGCTCTGGGACAAGCGGTAGGAAAGCTCGTTAAGCTAAGTTTACTTGAAACCATTCAAAAAAGGTGATGTGTATGGACTTTCAACAATTAATTGTAGCGCATTTGCTAGCTATCTCAATGGCGCTTGTATTAGATGCCATTATCGGAGATCCTGTAAATTGGCCACATCCCGTCAGGTGGTTTGGACGCTGGATTTCTTTCATTGATAAGCGTTTAAACCAAGGTAAGTTTCAACGAATGAACGGTCTGTTCCTTGTATTAAGCATGGTAGTATGGTGTTTTGTACTACCTCTAGCTCTTCTAATCGCTCTATATGAAATTTCCTACTGGATTGGAATTATAGTCGAAGGCATAATGATTGCTACCACAATTTCAACAAAATCTTTGGGGGAAGCTGCCTATAAAGTAGCGCTGCCTTTACAAAAAGGTGACTTACAGGAAGCGCGCTTTCAAGTGGGCATGATTGTGGGAAGAGATACCGATCAGCTTGACGAAAGCGAAATTGCCAGAGCGACAGTTGAAACAGTGGCGGAAAACACAAGTGATGGCATTACAGCTCCTTTATTTTTTGCTTTTGTATTAGGCGGAGCAGGCGCTTTTTTTTATCGAAGTATTAATACGTGTGATTCAATGGTGGGCTATAAAAATCCTATGTATGAAAAGTTTGGATACTTTAGTGCGAAATTAGATGACTGGTTGAATTTTATCCCTAGTCGGCTGACAGCGTTTATTATGGTTATTAGTAACGTAATGCACAGTGAATTTACAGCAAAGCATGTGTTTAGCATAATTAAAAGGGATGCACCTAAACACCCGAGCCCAAACAGCGGCTATGGTGAAAGTGCTGTTGCCGCTTTGCTTGGCATTCAGCTAGGAGGTCGCAACACATACAAAGGAATTGTTTCAAATCGTGCGAAAATGGGAGATCCTCTTTATTCTTTAAATGTTAGTCATATTTTTAAAACAGTCCAAGTGATGAAGCGGACCGTTTGGTGTACTTGGTTTTTTTATCTGATAGGAGGGATACTGATTGGCATTACCTACACATGGAGCTAACCCCGCAATTTTTCTAGAGGCGGTAGGCCAAAATGCAGAACGTTCATTCATTGATTTTAGCGTGAATACAAACCCTTTAGGAGCACCGAATATCATTAATGAAAATTGGGATGAACTTAGAGAAATCGCTTTTTCTTATCCTGATCCTGATGTGAAAAAGCTAACGGGCCTCATTGCTACTTACCATAAGCTTACTTCTAATGAAGTCTTAGTAACAAACGGTGCAGCAGAAGCCTTCTTTTTGCTTGCTTCCATATTTTCAAACGAAAAGGTAGGGATTTTACAGCCTACTTTTATTGAATATGAACAGGCGAGTTTAGCTCATGGCTGTGAAATCATTCATATTTCTCTGGAAGAAACAGATAATTGGAATTGGAATATGTCGGAAATAAAACAAAAGCTTCCAATCTTAAAAGTCATATGGATTTGTCATCCCAACAACCCTACCGGACGAATGTATGACATAAATGAGTGGGAAGAGCTAATTGACTTAGCTCATCGTGAGAAGACTTATCTAGTTGTTGATGAAGCGTTTATTGATTTTGTAAAGGGAGCTTTCTCGTTTGATCGATGGATTCAAAAGTATCCATATCTAATCATTGTTCGCTCTATGACAAAAATGTTCAATATTGCAGGGGTAAGGTTAGGGTATGTTTTAGCTCATCAAGGCATCATTACTAAGTTGATGCAAAAGCAGCCACCTTGGAGTGTGAATGGTATGGCGCAGCAAATTGGCCGGTGGTGCTTATCTGAAGCGGAGTTCGTGAATAAGACGGTCGAGTATATTGATACAGAAAGAAAGCGAGTGACAAACGAGTTACAAAAGCTAGGGTTTACCATATCTCAGTCGGCAACTAACTACTATTTATGCAGTATTCCAGAGAGTTACACTTCAGCTGGATGGCTGTCATTTTTAGCACAAGAAGGAATTGTAGCAAGACACACGGAGAATTTCCTAGGTTTAAACGGTCGTTATGTTCGATTAGCAGTCAAAACACAAGCAGAGAATGATCAGCTTATTAGCGTATTGAAAAAAGGGGTCGGGTTGTCATGTTAGTATTTGTAACCGGAGGTGTTCGCAGCGGAAAGTCAGCAGCGGCAGAGGCATTTGTTCAAAAGCTAATGACCAATCGTGCCGTCTATCTAGCGACTAGCCGCGTCACTGATCATGAAATGCAAGAGCGAATTTCGCTGCACCAACAGCAACGAAATGATTCTAACTTGTCATGGTCTACTCTTGAAGTTCCAAAAGATCTATCTGGTATCTATTCATCGATTCAAGAAACGGATGTCATTTTGCTAGATTGTGCTACAAATTGGCTGGCAAACGAGCTTTTTACCAAGGAAGAAAAGTGGCAATCTCATTTGAAAGCAAACGAACTATTCAACAAAATGGTAGGAGTAATTCATCAATTGAATGAGCGATGTCAGCATCTTATCATTGTATCAAACGAGTTGTTTGAAGAGAGCGTCCTAAAGGGACCTACGTTTACATATATGAAGTTATTGGGGCGAATTCATCAGGAGATTGTGAATCAAGCAGACTTGGCGATTTGTGTAGAAGCGGGTATTTCCTGCTACTATAAGGGAGATGAAACAGCATGGCAGTAAAAGAGTGGATGGTCATCGCGCGCTTAGCACTGCAGTTTTTTACAATCTTGCCAACAGCAAAAACAATTCAATGGACGGAAAAGCGCACGGCCAAAGCACTTTATTTTCTACCATGGATTGGCGCTTGTATAGGAGCAGTTAGCTATGGGCTATTTTTAGGTCTAGAATGGTTAGGGGTTAGCACTGTCACGACGGCTATTTTGCTTATGCTAGCTGGTGGGATACTCACAGGAGGCTTACACTTAGATGGATGGATAGATGTGAGCGATGCTTATTTTTCACATCAACCAAGAGAAAAAAAGCTTGTGATTTTAAGTGATCCTAACGTAGGTGCATTTGCAGTTCTGTCAATTCTAGCTCTATTAGCTCTGCGTTTTAGCGGAATAAATGAGCTGATTAACATTGAATCAATTAATTTAGTTACGTTCATGAGCGTATTTGTATTGCCTCGTATTGTAGCAGGGTGGATTTTGCTTTGGGATCAGCCCGCTAAAGAAACAGGGTTAGCTTCTTATTTTCAAAAAGGCTCAACTGAAAGACAAAAGTGGATCTATGCTGCAATGAGCATACTAATGATTGCAGGTCTTGTCTATTTAATGGAAAATAAAGCTGTAGTTTTAATTGGTGCTATCACTGTTTTTATATGGATTAAATTTTATCGCGCTCAGTTTGGAGGCATTACGGGAGATGTCATTGGAGCAACGATTGAAGGAGGGGAAACCCTTGTATGGTTGAGTATGTGGATATGCTATTTATTCGGCACGGTTTAACAGAACCTAATAAGCTGCGCCAGTACATCGGATGGAGCAATCCGTCGTTAAGTAGTGAAGGAATTGCAATGTTAAAAGCGTCGGATGTGGTGCCGGACTTAGTTGTTGGAAGTGATTTGAATCGTACAAGAGAAACGAGCGCAATATTATTTCCCAATCAGCCATATACTGTCTTTGAAGATTGGCGTGAACTTTCATTTGGCGATTGGGAAGAGCGTACATATGAGCAGTTAAAAAATGATTCCGCATATCGAAAGTGGATTGATGCGCCTTTTGAAGAGCAACCGCCCAACGGGGAAAGTTTTGAAGCCTTCTCTAGTCGAATTTGGAAAGCTTGGGATCGAACCGTTGATTTGATGCTGCAGCAAAAGGCTAGTTTAACAGCGGTTGTCACTCACGGTGGACCTCTTCGCTTCATTACTTCTTATTTTCTAGAACAGTCTTCATTTTGGGATCATTCTTTTTCGTATGGAGAAGGAATACGACTGCGTTTCAAAAAGGATGATATAAAGGAGAGAAAGCCATGCATTTCGTATTCGGTGGTGCGTTCAATGGGAAGCGAAAATGGGTAAAGAAACAGTATGAGAACCAAATTACAGAGTGGCATAGTGCTTATGAAGACTTTATAAAAATGCCTACACTCGTAAAAGGAGATCAATACATAGTTATAGAAGGAATGGAGCTATACATTAAAGAATTAATTGATAGCGGTAAAACTGTTGAAGAAGTGTGTTGCTATTTCAAAGAACAATTACAAGCATGGCGAGCTGAGAACCTGCTAGAAAATGTAATTGTTATTGGAACAGAAATTGGAAAAGGGATTGTTCCAATGAGCCAAAATGATCGCAGTTGGCGTGATGCATGTGGCTATGTTTATCAAATGCTTGTAGCAGAAGCGGAAACAGTTGACCGCATCTGGTATGGAATTTCGAATCGGATAAAGGAGGAATAAGGGAATGAATATCTATACAAAAACAGGAGACAAAGGGCAAACAAGTTTAATAGGAGGTCGTGTAAATAAAGACGACATTCGAGTGGAAGCTTACGGGACAATTGATGAGTTAAATAGCTATGTAGGTCAAGCAATTACTCAGTTAAATGATAGGGTATTTAATGAATTAAAAGAAGAGCTTGTGACAATTCAGCACGAGCTATTTGATTGTGGAAGTGATTTAGCTTTTGCGAGAGATGATCACCCTTATAAAGTTGAAGCAAGTATGATTGAAGTATTAGAACGAAGAATTGATGAATATATGAAAGAAGCACCTGAGCTTGAGCGGTTTATTTTGCCAGGAGGTACGCAAGCAGCAGCAACACTTCATGTGTGCCGCACCGTGACAAGAAGAGCCGAAAGATTGGTTGTTGGGGTTCAGCGAGAGTTTAAAATTAACGATGCGGTCCTTCAATATTTAAATCGTTTATCCGATTACTTCTTTGCAGCTGCGCGCATCGCCAACTCACGAGAAAATGTACAAGATGTTGAGTATATTCGCAGTGCGAAAGTATTTAAAAAAGGAAAGAAAAAATAAATAAAAAAGTGTGGATATTTTTTATCCACACTTTTTTATTTGTAAAATATTCGAAACCTGAAATAAATGTCTGTAAAAAATCAGCGGTTGCCTCTATAATAAAAGCAGTGTAAAGAAAGAGAAAAGAGGTTAGGAGAATGAATAAAGGTACATTGAAACAACCTTATCAAGCCGGCCTAGTATATACGGCTAGTGCGTATGTGATGTGGGGAGTGTTTCCTTTATATTGGAAGCTGGTAGATAACGTTCCTGCAGACGAAATTTTAGCCCATCGCGTGATTTGGTCGTTTTTATTTATGCTACTATTGCTGTGCATAACACGGCAGCTTGGTAGTCTTAAAGAAACCATTGGGTATTTATTTCGTCATCCAAAAAAAACGCTTATTTTATTTTCGGCGTCCTTATTAATTAGTCTTAATTGGTTTATTTATATTTGGGCTGTCAATAATGAAAGGATTATTGAAACCAGCCTTGGTTATTATATCAATCCTCTTGTGAGCGTGCTGTTAGGTATTGTTGTTTTAAAAGAAAAGCTGAATTTCTGGCAGGTTATCTCAGTAGGTTTAGCCGCTATTGGCGTGCTGTTTTTAACACTTCACTATGGAGAGTTTCCTTGGGTATCGTTAGGGCTTGCTTTTAGCTTCGGTATATACGGGCTTGTGAAAAAGACCATTCAGCTAGAAGCTAAAGTTGGTTTGACTCTCGAAACATTTATGGTCACACCAATTGCACTTGTGTACTTTATTGTGCTATATGCCAAAGGGGATTCTAGCTTTGTAGTTGGCAATCCGACAACAAGCTTACTGCTGATTGGAGGAGGCGTTGCGACGGCCATGCCGCTTTTATATTTTGCAAAAGGTGCACCTTTAATCCCTCTATCTATGGTTGGATTTTTACAGTATATTGCACCGACGATGACCTTACTTTTAGGTGTTTTTGTTTATCATGAAGCATTCTCTAGTGTTCATATGATTGCCTTTTTATTTATTTGGGGCGGATCGGTTATCTTTGCATTATCAAAAACAAAGTTCATGGTCGCTCATCAACCCAAGATTCGCAAGAGCCGTTCGGTAGGTTTGTAATATAAAGTTCAACATCTGTATGCTGGATGTTGAACTTTTTTTGTGAGAAAAATGAAAGGAGACGGTAGTATTAGGAATGAACACCACCGTATGTATATTATAGCTTGCGTTGAAAGTGAGCGTTTAACTGCCCACGTAGCATTTGATTTTTAACTTCTTTCATTTTTCGTTCTTCATCTTTTTTTGCTAGCTCAGTTCGAATTTCGCTTGTTTGTACCCCTTCTTCAATGCGATCTGCGATTTCCATTAACCGTTCTACGTCTGAAAAGGAATACTTTCGAATTCCTGTATTTGTACGCTCTGGAAACAATAAGCTGCGCTTTTCGTAATAGCGAATCTGTCTTTCAGATAGTCCCGTCAATTCCTTCACGATGCCAATTGACATAACCTTTTTGTCACGATAAGATGCTTCATTTGTGGACAATCTCCCTCACCCCTGAGTGTATGATAATTATGTTATATCCTTATTATAAAGGAAAAAAATACAAAAAAGTTATAACATGTTATATATTCTAACATAATTATGTGATATTTTTTAGATAAATGTGAGGAAAAATAACAAAGATGATGAAATTAGGAAATGATTCTTATAAAATAGAACAGAAAAAGTTACTAAGAAAGGAATAAAAAAGATGAGCGACAACGAAGTGATAAAGAAACAAGTTATAAAACTTGCTACAGAAATTATTGAGCTGGATTTAAAAAGAGATGAAAAGTTTGAAGAATTAACCGTTTTAGCAGGTAACCATGCTTATGAAATTCTCAGGAGAGTCCAAAATGGATAGTAAGGGGTAGTAATCCCCGTACGATAAAAAAACTCCCGCTTTGGCGGGAGTTTTGTGTTTAGACTTGATCTAAAGTTGTAAGCTCTTTTTTTAACTGTTCATGACGAAGATTTTCTCCGATGATGACAAGATTAGTTGGCATTTTCAACAGCTCTTTCATATATAAAGGCATTCCATACGAGTACTGAAATGAATACGTATCAGTAGAGTGAGTAAAGCGTAAATAACCTTTCATTCGATAAATTGTATCTGGCGTATGACGTAGCCAATCTTCAAATTTTTCAAGGTCAACTGAATTTTTAAATTCATAAACAAATGTTTTTAAGTGTAACTGTTTTTCAACATGAGCTTGCTGGTGCGCTTGTTTCTCTGAAAGCTTCGCACTTGTTAAAAGTTTCAACTGAATAGAAGAATAACTTGTGAATACGCAAGCTGCTTGTGGGTTAATTGATTGAACTTCATACAGTAGCGCTGCTTTAGCTGATTCAGATAATGTGTCAGCTTTGTTCAATAGTATGACATCTGCATGTCGAATTTGTTCTTGGAGTAGCTTTTGCAATTGAATACTTAAGCTGCCTCTGTCTTGCCATCTGTGAACGTCTACCGTTGTCACGATACACTTTACAACGACATCGTTAGCAAAGAGGGGAGACATGCAGGCGTCTAGTACTTCAATTGGATGTGCTACACCTGTCGTTTCAATGTAAATGGCATCTAACTTATTTTCTTGTAGAAGCGAATGGAGCTGCGTTTCAAACTGTCCTTGAATGGTGCAGCAAACGCATCCGTTTAGTAATTCTTTAAGCGGCGTGTCTTCTTCTACTTCATCGGAGTCGATAGAGACTTTGCCAAGTTCATTCATAATAACGGCGATTTGACGGCCGTTTTCTTTTTCTTGCTTTAATGCATTTTTTAACAATGATGTTTTTCCGCTTCCTAAAAAGCCGGATAAGATATAAATTTCAGTTTTGTTTATCATTTTTCTAACTCCTGTATAAAATCGAAATGATTATGATTTATGATTATATACCATACACTATGTTTGCATTTTTGTATATATCTATCTAGGTAATACATTAAAAGCATGCTTACTCTACTATATAAATGGTATCACAAACGAAAATAAATTGGAAAAAGCGAAAAGATAAAATGAATATTCTCAATTTTAAAACGCTATTATGCTAAAATAGAATAATAGATAGCAAGTGTATAGAGGGAAAGGGAGATGCTTTCATGCGAATTTTAGTATTAGGAGCTGGTGGAGTAGGGGGCTATTTCGGTGGGCGCCTTGCTGAAAAAGGAGAAGATGTTACATTTTTAGTTCGAAGTCAAAGAAAAAAACAGCTTGAAAAAAGTGGATTAGTCATTAAAAGCATACATGGTGATTATTCATTTTCTCCAAAGTTAATCACAGCAACCAGTGAGGGAGTACATCCCTTTGACTGCGTTTTATTTTCGACAAAAGCATATCATCTGGATCAAGCAATAGCTGATGTAAAACCGTTTGTAGGAAGTGATACTACTGTCATTCCACTGTTAAATGGAATTGATCATCTGTCTACGTTGCAAAGAGCTTTCGGAGAGGATAATGTAATAGGTGGTCTTTGTTTTATCGAAACGACATTGAACGCAGATGGGGAGATTATTCAAACAAGCCCTGCACATCGAGTCGTTTATGGAGAATTTAATGGTGAAAAAACAAATCGAATCGAGCGCTTAGAAACTGCATTTAGCTATACAAAAACTTCATTTGTGCTAAGCGATTGTATTGAACAAGAGATGTGGCATAAGTATCTATTTATTACAACCCTTTCTGGAGTTACTACCTTGATGCGTTCACCAATTGGGCCTATTCGTGATGTAGAAGGAGGTAGAACGTTTATTCAATCTCTTCTTCAAGAAGTGTATGAAATCATGGTAAGAGAAGGTGCTCCGGTTAGCGATGGAATTGTACAGCAGCATATGAAAACAATGGAATCGATGACTTATACTATGAAATCATCCATGCAACGAGACATTGAGAAGGGGTATATGACTGAAGCGGAACATCTTCAAGGGTACCTCCTACGGTTAGCACAAAAATATGATGTGAAATCAGACATTTTACATATTGTCTATCAACATTTAAAGGTATATGAGAAAGTTCAAAAAGGGACTGATAACCAGTGAGCTTGACAATTGATTTTGCAAAATTAGATGTGATAAAGTCTCTTGTTCCAGTTCAGCAGGTACAAAGCCTTTCCTCAAAAAAGGGTCTATATTTTCTCTTTGATACGGAAAAGGAACTTGTCTATATTGGTAGTACAATGAATTCATTAAAACAAAGGGTGTTTGCACATCTTAAAAGCGGTGATTTTCAAGAAAACCAGCCTATTGCGTTTATTGGCTGGTTGGAGATAGAAGGTTCAAAAGAAACGATCGAAGCGCTTAAAACGATGCTCATTAATGCGTATTTCCCTATCTATAATCAATATGGCATTAAGTATAAGCATAAGCGGCCTCTAAGAGCTGAGCATACTAATTGTCAGGTAGAGGTTAAAAAAGCTGCAGAGCCTGCTACATCCAAAGTGAAAAAAGTTGTTGGAAATAAGCGCTTTACTTCGGCTAGTGTAAAAGAAATAGCAAATGGAGATGAAGCGAAGAGGTTATGGTCTCGGAGTGAGGCTCGGGCAATACTTCATTTATCAGACGCTGAGATTATCACTTTAAGTGAGAGACTGTTGACGGAACAATATTTCTTTCAACGTGACATGAAAAAGAATCTTATATTTACGCTAAAAGATTTGGTTGTCATGCAGGTTTTATTAAATATTACTCAGCACCACGTCGTGAAGAAGAGAGAAATGAAAGAGGCTATTCGTTTAGTCCAAAAATTTGGATTGATTGAAGCGCTTAGAATTTCTGAGCGCTTAATTACGAAAGTAAATATGTAGACGACAAAACCAAGCTGTATTCTATTACAGCTTGGTTTTAATACTTAAGCAATTTCGTCAATAACCCGTGGGAGGGCAATAATGGAAAGTATACATAAAGAGCTAACTACGTGATGCATTTCAAAGATAGCAATAATGAAAAACATAATGGACATGTATAGCTGCAATCCCTTTAATCCCCACGATCTTTGCGCAAGAAAGAAGTCACTTAACACGAATAAGAAAAAAATAAGCGAACTGCATACTATGATGACCGTACTTGACATCGTATGGTTATAAGCACTAATAAGCAATAGTGTAATAAGTAATAAAACGGCCGTTGTTTTTAACAATTTTATCATCATTTTCACCTTCAATACAAAGTGATCTGTGTTTTTATTTTATAGCATAGTCAATAAATCGGAAAGTCAAACACCATAAGTATAACAACAATTTAACACCTTTATAATGTATTTACAAAAAGTTGTCTTCTAAAACTAGCTCTTAGGCTGTTAAATTGACGATTAACAAGCATAATGCTATAGTATGTTTTCAAAAAATCCAGCTAATCCAGCAATGTGGAACGTTGTTAAATAAGTAAAAAGGACGTGTTTGTTTGAGCGAAAAATTATTATTAATTGATGGCTTTAATTTGCTGAGCCGATGCTACTTTGCTACATCATATGGGCGAGAAGAAGCTGATTTACCTCGCAATAGCAAAGGTTTATTTACAAATGCGCTGCGTGTAGTTGTTCAAAAGATGAATAATTTAATTAAGCAATATGAGCCAACGCACATCGTTGTCGCATGGGATGTAAAGCGTAACGAGACAAAACGCAAACAAGCATATAGTTTTTATAAAGAAACGAGAAATGATTTACCAGTATCATTAATTCAACAGTATGAAACGCTGCGTACTTTCTTTCAAACTGTAGGAATTCCTCAGCTCTCAGTTGAACTATATGAAGCAGATGATGTTATTGGTGCCTTTTCGTTAAAATGGACAAAACAAAAACAGTCTCCAGCATATATTTACAGCAATGATCGCGATTTGTTTCAGCTGTTAAATGAGCATGTATCGCAAATTGTGGCGAAGCCAAAAATTGGTGATGTTTTGTATGCAGCTACGGACTTTAAATCTGAATATGGCATATCTCCCACTCAGTGGGTAGATGTAAAAGCTTTGTTAGGTGATAAGTCAGATAATATTCCAGGTGTTCCTGGTGTGGGTGAAAAAGCTGCATTACCTCTTATACAACAATATGGTTCAATTGAAGGAATTTATGCACAGGTTGACGATTTAGATGTAACTTTTAATCGATATAAGAAAAAACTAAAGAGCGGCCAAGAATTAGCTGAATTGAGCCTAGAGCTTGTAAAGATTGATACGGATATTGAAGCGGTTAATCTGACCGAGTGGCCTCAACTAAAATTTGAGCGAAATTTATCACTGTGGGAAGTAGAAATAAACCGGCTAGAACTAAACATTATGCTTCAAACGTAATTT
The DNA here is from genome assembly GCF_001614195.1 of Bacillus sp. VT 712. NCBI lineage: Bacteria > Bacillati > Bacillota > Bacilli > Caryophanales > Bacillaceae > Bacillus > Bacillus sp. VT 712. The sequence continues at coordinate 70,888 of NZ_LWBK01000019.1, forward strand.
TTAGTAAAATAAAAAAGAGGAAAGCTTGAAAGGAGTAAAAACGTTGCAACCAATTGATAAAGAAAGCGTACAAGCAAAATTAGAAACTTTTTTTCATAAAGATATATATGTTCATCTTGAAACAACAAATGGAGCGTATGCGTCTCATATAAATGCAAAGGCAATGAACGTAGGAGCATTTATCCGCAATGGGAAAGTGAACGTATCAGGCGGCAAAATTACAGGTGAAGGGCCATATCGAGTAGGACTTCAAATTGATTTAGGCTGGATCTATGCGGAAGGCTTAACAGATTGGGAAGTTGATGACCATAACAGATTACTATTAGCGGGCCATGATTCGGATGGTCGTCTAGCCGTTGCGTTTCAATTAAGTGAAAAACCGTTTGAGTAAGAAAGGAGAATTATTGTGCAAGAACGATTATTAATTGTATTTCCACACCCAGACGATGAAGCGTTTGGAGCAGCTGGAGTGATTACGCTAGCAAGGCAAAAAGAAACACCGGTTACATATGCTTGCATTACGTTAGGTGAAATGGGACGAAATATGGGAAGACCGTTGTTTGCTAACAGAGAAACGCTTCCTAAGATTCGTAAAAAAGAACTTCAGGATTTAGCTGAAGTCCTTGATATTCAAGACTTACGTATGATGGGTTTACGTGATAAAACATTGGAGTTTTTAGATATTGAAGATTTTGCCGATCGTCTTGAATCTATTATTCAAGAGGTAAAGCCAACTCATATCATTACTCACTATCCAGGCTTTGCGGTTCACCCTGACCATAACGCAACTGGAGCAGCTACGCTTCATGCGGTAAAGAGAATGCCAAAAGAAGAGCGCCCGATCGTTTGGTGTCATGCCTTCTCACATGATCGCATCGAGCATATTGGTAATCCCGACGTTGTTATCGATGTATCGAGTGTAAAAGCAAAGAAGATTGAGGCATTAAAGGCGCACCGTTCACAAACAGAAGCGATGTTTGACGGCGTGGAGGTTGATGCTTTGTTATCCAACCCGCAGCTTGAAAGAATGCTTCTACGAGAAGAATTCTGGACGTATAAATGGGACGACTAAGATGACAAATCAAAAGGTATTATTTATTGGAGCAGGGCGAATGGCAGAAGCTATTGCGGCTGGGTTAATTCATACGAATGCTTCTATGAATGAACGTATCGTGATGACAAATCAACGCGATAAAAAACGTTTAGCAGAGCTTAAAGAAAAGTATGTTGTGGACGTGACGCAAGATTGGGAAGCAGAAGTTAAAAATGCTACAACTATTGTTTTAGCAATGCCTCCTGAGGTACATGACGAAGTTCTTGAAAAACTCTCTAAGCTTGTAACCAATCAGTTTGTCATTACAGTAGCAGCGGGAATTGGGCCTAGTTATTTAGAAGAGAGGTTGCCAGCTCATACAGCGGTTGCTTGGATCATGCCAAATACAGCCGCTACAATAGGTGAGTCAATATCGCTGTATGCCGTTGGAAGCTCACTGAGTGAAAGTCATAAACAAGCGTTAACAGTTATTTTAAATAGCATAGGATCCTCTCAGCTTTGCACAGAAGATGAAGTGAGATATCTTACCGCTATTACAGGGAGTGCTCCTGCGTTTGTCGCTTATTTCTCAGAAGCATTAATTGATTCAGCTATGAGCTACGGAGTGTCTAAAGAACTTGCCCAAAAGCTTGTTGTGCAGATGATGTCAGGTTCGGCTAATTTGATTAAACATGCAGCAAACCCATCAGCTGTAAGGAAGCAGGTAACAACGCCTGGAGGTGCGACAGCAGAGGGTTTAAAAGTGATGGAGCAGCATCGTTTTAAAGAAATGATTCATCGAGCTGTAGACGCTACCAATTCAAAGGCTAATGGAAGCATTAAAGGTGTAAAGAGAGAACGTCTAATATGACGTTCTTTTTTTTGCGAAGAATTAATCAATAAATCGCTTTTTCATATCTGGTGTTGGAATCATGCACTCACTCTGTTTTCCAAACCATTTATAGCGGTTTTTAGCAATGATTTTATAAAAAAAGTTGCGAAGAGGTTTTGGAATGATAATGAAAATAGAAGCAAATTTCCAAGGTGCTTTTAGATGGTTAGCAATTTTTAAAGCAGCAGTGGATTCAGTGTAAAGCTTATTGCCGTCAATATAAACGACGCTATCAAGCTGATTGCTTGATAAGTTAAACTCCCCTAATAAATGAGCGGCAGCTTCTGATTGTAGGGATGCAAATGAAAATAAAGCATGCTGATCGTGCTTAATAATGAATTGAACGCTGTGGTTACAAAGGTTGCACACACCATCAAATAAAATAATTTTTCTCACGTCTAAAAAGCCTCCTGCTCAGGTATCATTTAACCTATTTATACTTGTGTTTTAGCAAAAAGAAAGGTACGTTTAAAAGATGTAAGTAAAATGATCCAAAAAGATACGTTATTACGATTATATAATAAGGACTCAGATGAGTTAAAGGAGAAAGGTATGAAAGAACGCGTATTAGCAAATGTATTTCATGAAGATGAACGAGTGAGTGAACTATCGCATCATAAAGAAGAAATTAAGCAGAAGAATAAGATAAGGTCTACTAGCAGGTGGATGCCGTTATTAGCAGCGGGCTTATTTTTCTCATTAGTCGGAAATGGGTATCTACTGTTAAAGTCAGACAGTGAGCAGGAGGTAAGTGAGTCTCCGGAACTTTCTGAGACTGCGACTTCTATTCAAACGGTTACTTTACAGCCGACAAACCTGAAAAAGGAAAGGTAACAGCTTCTATTGTAGACGACAATGGAAAAGCAAACGTGGTCATTCAAGCAAGTCGCCTTCAACAACTTCAAAAAGATGAAGTCTATCAAGTCTGGCTTATTAAAGATGACAAGCCGGTTTCTGCAGGTGCGTTTGTAGCGGATGAACAAGGAAACGGAACAGTGATTTATAAAATGACAGAAGAGCAGCGGAAACAAAAGTGGGATACGATGGCAATTACTTTGGAGCCTAGTGCTAATAATAAATTACCACAAGGTGATATTGTGCTTAGCTCCGCATTATAATTAATAAAAAAGAGGCTGGGACATAAGTAATTCAGCCAATGATAAACCTGAACGATTGAGAGTTTCTCACTTTTAATCGTTCAGGTTTTTTGTTGATTGTGAAAACAATGTTGGAAACAGGGTGGAATGGAGCGTAGGACACTCGACTCCTGCGGGAAAGAGAGGGAAAACTGAGATCCCGCAGCGCAGCGAGGAAGCTCAGGTTCCTCCCCGCGGAAAGCGAGTGGCCGTAGCGCAATGGAACGAACGTGTTCAGACAAACCAAAAAGATTGGAACAGCTAGTGTTCGTCTCTTAGAAGCAATCATTTTGTTATGTCCCAAACTCTTTTTTACATACTAGAACAGTAAGTTTGCTACGATAACAGCAATTGGAAGCGTAATAAGCGTACGAAGAATGAAGATGATTACAAGGTCCATAAATTTAATTGGAATCTTTGACCCTAGTAGTAAGCCACCAACTTCTGACATATAAATGAGCTGTGTGACAGACACACACGCGATAACAAAACGAGTAAGCTCACTTTCAATGCTTGATCCAATAACAGCTGGTAGGAACATATCAGCAAACCCAACAACCATAGTTTGAGCTGCCTCGGCTGCTTCTGGTACTTGCAATAAAGCTAATAATGGCTCAAAAGGTAAGCCAATCCACTTAAATAGCGGCGTATATTCTGCGATGATTAACGCAGTTGTACCAATTGTCATTACGACAGGTACAACGCCCATCCACATATCAAGGATGTTTTGAATTCCATCTTTAAAGAATGCCTTAACGCCTGTATTATTCTCTGCTCGATCCAACGCTTTTTTCATTCCCCATGAAAAGGACGTATGCTCTTTTGGAATTGTTTCGTCTGCCACGGTATGATCTTTAGCATTTTCATGATACGTATCCGGTTTTTTTGATAACGGGGGGATACGCGGCATAATAATGGCTGAAACCAACCCAATAAGCAATACCGTTAAGTAGTAAGGAATAATATATGCTTCTAGCTTTAAATATGAAAGAATAACAATTGTGAACGTAATGGATACGACTGAAAAAGTGGTACCAATTACCGCTGCTTCACGCTTTGTATAGTAACCTTCTTCATACTGTTTACTCGTTAATAATACACCAATTGTTCCATCACCTAACCATGATGCAAGACAGTCGATGGATGAACGCCCTGGCAACGTAAAAATTGGACGCATAAATTTTGTAAATAGAGCACCACATAGCTCCAATAAACCGAAATTTAAAAGAAGAGGTAGTAAAAGACCAGCAAATAAAAATACAGAGAACAATACGGGAATTAAATCATATAAAAGCGTCCCACCTGTGTTTTCCGACCAAACAGCCTCAGGTCCAATCTTAAAATAAGTTAAGATGACATATACAGCACCAACCAAGCGCGTAATAGTCCACACCCAACTAACAAGAAAAAGAGAAGATAGAAAAGGACTATTCTTTATAAAATCCGGCTTTGTTAATTTAAATAAGATTGTAAAAACAGCTGTTGCAACAACGATGATTGTCATTATTAATGGAAGCTGACTCTCAAGCATTGCTTGTACAGCATTTGCTAAAATAGCAATAGGGATGGTTAGTTCTCCCTTATAAGAAAACGGAACAATAAACAAGAAAATCCCTAGTAGAGAAGGGAGTAAGAATATCAATAAAGTTGATAAAGCAAACTTTTTTTCAGTAAGGGGTTGTTTCAATACTTTCACCTCATTATGCACATACATAGTTATTCAAAAGAAGTATGCTCAAATTCCGAAGAAATTAGAGCGGAACCTGGCTGTGTTTAAATGCATAAATCTATAAATTGATTGTATGTTTAAAACAGCAACGTTATAAAAATAACATACTTTATAAGAGAGTAAAAGTTATTAATTTAATTTAAATTTTCGGAATAAAAAGCATTTTTTGATCGCTAGCTGTATTGGGATGAAATAAAAATAAGCAGCTGTTTTACGGCTGCTTATTCTTCGTTAAACTCGATTGCAATTTGCTGGTTTACTTCTTGCTTTAAGAGTTTAATTTCTAATAACCCATTGCGATACTTAGCTTTAATTTCATTTTCTACAAATTGAAAAGGAAGTTTAATCGTACGCATAAATACACCTGTATGGCGTTCATTGATTTTCAAATGTGGTTTTGCAACTTCATAGGAGTAGGGGAGCTGACCTTGAATTGTAAGCGTGTTGAGCTCTACTTTAATTTCTACATCCTTAGCTGACTGAAGACCTGGAAGTTCAGCCACAATAATTCCTTCTTTCTCAGTTTCATATAAATCAACTGCTGGGAATTTTTTAGGGAGAAGTGTGGTAAAGTCGTTCCAAAAGTGAGTCCCTAACATTTCTTCGACTTTGTCATGTAGAGAACTCCAATCTAAATCATCAAAGTGTTTTGACATGATATTTGCCTCCTTAGTCAGTAATAAGTGATTATTTATAGAATGTTATGGGTTCATTTTATATATATGAAGGAATCATTTCTTTTTTGACATGATTTTTGAATGTTGTTCATTGGTGGTATGTCATCTTTAACGAGGCGAGATAGTTGAAGAAATCCCCTATGATGGTATATATTATAAAATAAGGAACATAAGTTCTTGTTTTAGCTGTAAAAAAAGTTTCAGACGGAGTTAAATATTTAGACTTATGTTATGAAAAGCAGGATTATGAGAGAGTAAGAAAGTATAATTATTATATAGCGATTGTCAAGTAAACTTGAAGCGGAGGTATACCTATGAGAGAAAAACGAACGTCTAGTGGGTTCCTATTAAAGCAGCGTGCTTTTTTAAAGTTATATATGATTACAATGACCGAGCAAGAACGCTTATATGGACTCAGGCTTTTAGATGTCCTGCGTGAAGAATTTCGACCGTTTGGTTTTAAACCTAATCATTCGGAAGTATATAAAGCATTACATGATTTAATTGAAGATGGTGTATTAAAACAAGTAAAAAAGAAGAAAGAAGGAATGAAGCTGCAGGAAGTAGTATATTACAAGTTTGCAGCGGGCGGAGAGGAAAAAGCAAAACTATATAAAAAGCAGCTAAAGGTAGAACTAGAAAGATGTGAGGCAATGATTCAAAAAGCCATTCGCGATAACTTTAGCGTTGTTTCAAGAGGTATTCAATCATGAATACCTCTTTTTAACTGAAAAAAAGACATTTGTAAAGAGGGAATTTCGTCCAATTCATGTTAGGAAAAGTTATATTATGGGTCAGCAGTAGTGAAAAAGATGGATTTATAGGTATAAAATGGTTTAAATACACACTTTTAACATATATGGATAGATTATTTTTTAAAGACTATGTACTATTCATAAATAAAGGTTGAATTGATATGATACAAGTTGTACATAAATTTTAAAAACAGAAATGCCTTATTTTGAGATTCAAAATCCATGTATGAGGACCAAATAAGAGCATTTTAGAACTGAGGATGTACAAGAGTTTATTGCATAAGGTGAACATTTTACATCGTACGAAAGGAATGGAGATTATGAAGTCTACAGGTATTGTAAGAAAAGTAGATGAATTGGGTCGAGTTGTAATTCCAATCGAATTGCGACGAATTCTAAATATTAATACAGGTGATCCAGTCGAAATATACGTTGATGAAGACATTATTATTCTACAGAAATATAGCCCATATGGTGCTTGTGCCGTAACTGGTGAAATTAAGAGTGATAACCTTACGTTCGCTAATGGAAATGTCGTGCTAAGTAAAAAAGGAGCGGAACGACTTCTGAACGAACTTCAACGTACTTTAAACAAATAAAAAAAGAACGTCATTGGACGTTCTTTTTTACAGGCTGTTGAGAAACTTTGTTCTCAACAGCTTTTTTATGTCTGCTTTTTTTTATCAGTGGTAACACTGATAAAAAAAGACTGGAGTTGATGAAACATGATGGGTGCACTTAAAAATCATCGAGATGAACAAGTGATGGTTTCTGTAGAAGATTTAGTTCCTGCCAATCACTTTTTGCGTACAATTGAAGCGACAATTGATTTTAGCTTTATTGAAGAAAAGCTTCTTCCTTATTATTGTGAAGACAATGGACGTCCTTCCATTCATCCCATTACGCTATTCAAAATGATGTTTAT